>JAAOYH010000036.1 GCA_018221245.1 Candidatus Woesearchaeota archaeon | reverse complement strand
GTTCTTGTTTCTCGTCAGGCTTAGTCTCTTTAGTCTCTTTTTTCTTAGCCATAATAAACCCTGTTGATTTAAGCTCTACCAATGGTTAATGGGGTGTCATTTATATAGTTTTTGGCCGTAGACTTTAAATAAACGAAGTGTTGTCTTGCCTGTATGCGGACAACAAGGATTACTATCACGCGAGTGAGCTACACACCTTCTCCCGAGGAGCACAATGTAAACAAGGAGTTGCAATACTTGTGCGGTACTCTGGGGTTGTTCAACCCTCGTGACAAGGAAAGAAGTAAGTTCAGGATATTCATACAGTTGCTGAAGCATGCAAAAGGTGGAACTGGGTTGTCTGCTGATGAGCTGGCTCTTTCTTTAGGGTTGTCTCGTGCTACTGTGATTCATCACCTGCATAACCTTCAGGCATCTGGTCTGGTGGAGTGTGGTGGTGGAAGGTACTGGCTCAGGGTCTCTAACCTGGATGAATTAGTGTCGATGATAAAGGCGGACGTGAACGAGACACTATCTTCACTTTCTGATATTGCGAAGCACTGCGACAAAGAGCTGGGACTTTAAGCGTTCTTAGGATAAGTTCCCCTTTCTAGAAATACTTGCTCCGTCTTGACGGCTATGCCTCTCTCGGCGGCCATGCCCTTGCTCGGCATCCTTGCCATTCCTGTTAATATGAGCTCGTCCTTTAGCGTCATGACAGCAACCATGTCGTCCGCCTGTATGTCTGAGTCGAATTTCACTATCCCTGGCAGCTTCAGCTGCATTCCGTGGCAGAGCGCGTCTACTGTGGTGTCTAGGACCCAGATCTTGGCTAGGTGGTCAACTCCCGATTCTATGGGCAGGATGGCTTTTCTAATTGGAGCTTCATCACCCTTTTTGTAGTAGTGGAGCGCGTCAGTCAGGTCTTGGAGCGAGAGAATGTGCTTCTCGGAGAATCCTGCGGCCTTTGTGCGTCTTAACTCGGCCATGTGTGCTCCCACGCCTAGTTGGGTGCCTATGTCGTGACAATTGGATGATACATACCCGGTCTCAATTAGGAAATTATGGGTTTTCGGGACGGTCATGTCATAAACGAAAGCCGCACCATCAACCTTGCGTATTTTCGTGATTTTTTCAACTATGAACTCGTCTAAGTGAGGTAGCTTTGTCATTTTTTGTGCTCTTGAGTATGTTCCACGGGTTGCTGGAATGTTACCTTTTAGGATTCTGTTGATGTTCCCGCCCAATTCGTTAAGTTTTTTTCTCTGTGCAGAGAGATATATCTTGTAATGGAGACCTATATGAAGCTGAGAATCCATTTTTCTTTCCTTAAGAGTCAGTATCTTCTCGAATACGTTGATTTTCTTTGGGTGGGAAGATCCTATATCCTTGATGAATTTCTTTTTTGCATAAAGCGAATCTAAAGATACAATATGATAGTCTCTTTTGTGAAATATTTTGCTGGTGATCCTGAGCTTTAAGAGCATCTGGTGGATACGCAGGGCGTTTGTGGAGTTTGATGAGAAATATCTTATGTTGGTGTTATGGCCTTTCACTTTTTCTTTTTTCTTAAAATATGCAGTTCCATCTCCATCGAAGTATCCTTTTAGGAATGCCTTGAGATTGGCGACATTAAAGTACAGTACGGGTAGTATGTCGCTAGATTTGTGTGGGCTGGTGATGCCCAGTGAAGCAGCAACAGTTGCCAAGAGGCTGTTCGTCGTGTCAATCTCGTAAATTCCATCACTCCTGTATTTTTTTTGTAAGGGTATATTGGGGAATATTTTTTTATACTTTGTAATAAATTCCTTAATCAAATCTTCATTCTTGTTGTGGAATTTTATCCGTGTGTGTCTGATAGTTTTCTTTTCTTTGGTGTTGTTGCCGTCAGAAGCAATGAGTCCTAGGAGATAACACAAATCAGGGGTGAGTTTTTCTAGTTCTATAATCGAACCCTTATGAGTTTTAAACCTAAATAATTTTTTTTTGACTTTTCCGTAAATTCCTGCTTTTTTCAGGTGGAATAAAGGAGTGCTTGTTTTGGAGCCTGTAAGATAGGGTTTCCGGTCTATGCCTGTTTTTCTGTATGTTGCTCTTATGCTACCATATTTTTTTATAAATGCCTCTTTGCACATCTTTTTGATTTCTGGTTGGTCTATTAAGTACATATCATCTAGCAGATCAGATATGACAAATTGTTTTGTTGGGGCAGGGAACCTTAGGCTTTTCACCAGAAATCCCCCTACTTTCAAACTACTTGCTTCATTCATAACGTAGCCATTTACTGTTGAGCACAAAAGTTCGTGATCAGGCGTTACTTTCAGCGTGACTCCTGAGCTCATTGTGATCTCTATAAGCTGCTCTGGTGACAAAATTTTTTGGACTATCGAAGGTTTGTGTTGCAATATTTTTCCATCTTTCATAGTGTATATTGGTGAGGGGGCATCATAGAAAGAACTTGCAGGTGTCTGTCCAGTGGGGGTGATGATTTCTGTTGATGGATGAAGGCACAATTTTCGGATGTATGTGCCTGCTTGGCATCCTACTCTGAACAGGATCTCCTGTCCCTGGACGTCTAGCAGTTCTAGATAGTATATCTTCCTATACCGCCAGCGTCGCTTGACTGCTGATTTTATGGGGGGGAGCTGCTTGATCTTCCCTATAAATTGCTTCAGAACCTCGTCCAGCTGTTCTCTTGGGACCTCTTTGTGGAGGTGCATCAGGCAGATGTACTCCTTTCCTGCTGTGAGCAATGACTGTACTATCCTCGTGCCTTTATTGAGCGCTACTGGCAGGACTCCTGTCACTCCAGGGTCTAATGTTCCTGAGTGGCCTGATTTAGGAATCTTTAGTATCTTCTGGACGTACGCTGAGACTTGGTGGCTTGTAGGTCCTGGCGGCTTGTCTATTACTACTATGCCTCTCTCTAGGAGCTCTTTTACTGATCTTTCAGATGGTTTTTTTCCGAACTTGTTAGAGGTTTTTGCTTTGGTCTTCTCTATGACCTTGACATCTCTGCGTTCGAAGGGGAGGTTGCCCATTTTGTGGGGTAATATCAGGCCTTTTAAATAGCTAGTCACAAATAGATTCGTCACTAATAAGTGGTTTTATATATTAATGGGTCATCCTCCATTTATGGATAAGGAATTGCTATGTAGGACGCTTGTAAAGACCGTAAACAGAATGATTCGGTATGAGGATAAGCTAATAGAAGAGGGATTTTCTTTTGCAAGCAAGAACTCAACCCTTGTACACCTATTTGAGGTGGAAGAAGGGATCCTTGCCGTTGACTCTTTAGTCTCATTGGGGGGTAGAGAGAACCCTTCATTGTACAGAAAATATCGCAGAGACAAAGAACTCGCTCGCGAGTATCTTGATATGATTAGAAATTATAGGTAATTGTCTATGTGCTTCTGGTACGAGTCTGCCATATCCTTCATTATACTTCTCGCAGTTCCTGTTGGAATGTCTCCTGCATGTCTAGGTATTGTGGTGACCTTGTTGCCATAAGAATCTTTCACTATTGTGTGTCTCTTTCCCTCGTCGAAAGAGTACTTCATTTTGGTGGCTATTCTCTTGATTTTCTTCTGATCCCTTAAGACATTATTTCTTTTGAGATATTGCTCGGCAAGGTTGACCTTTTGCTCCAGGCCCATAGATAATATAACGGCCCCAATGGCCAGAAGTACTACCCCAAGAAATGTGCTCGGCGATATACCTGATGCATTGCTAACAACAGCACCCGTTGGAGAAGAAGCGCCAAAGACTGTAATGACAACGCCTGCGCCTAGAGAAAGCCATCCTAAGTCGCGTTTTCGCATGTGTTCCCCTCGATAGATGAAGTACTTAAGTCTTCTTGTAAAGCCCAACTATTTCAGCCTTCTCTAGAACATGTCCTTCAATAGCTTTTAGAACTGCAGCCTTATCTGACGCCTCTGGGATGTCAAGCTCAATATCTAAAGCGTACAGCTTGAAGAAGTACCTGTGCTTGCCTATAGGTGGGCATGGTCCGCCGTACTCATTTCTTCCCCACGAATTCAACCCTTGCACGCCTGGAATAGTGTTCTCCGCGATATGTTCAGTGTCACCGGGAATGTTCCAGACAATCCAGTGGTCCCAGACCATCTTTGGCGCGTCAGGATCAGGAGCGTCGGGATCCTCTACAATAAGAACAAAACTCTTTACGTCAATAGAAGCATCCTTTATCTGCAGGGGAGGGCTGATATCAGGGCCCTGACAGGTATACTTGGGGGGTATATCCTCGTTATTCTGGAATGCTGGGCTCAACAATCGCATTTCATCTGCCTCCATGGCACAAGATGATAATAAAAAAAGGAATATTAGCAGGCCTATTCGCACGTGAACAGGACGTTTCCGTCAGCTCCCATGCCATTGATGCGGAGCTCGTTGTTACCGCCTGCTATCTCTGTGCTGGTCTTAAGCTTGACTGGGGAGACTGTGCAAGTGGCTTCCTCACCCATACCAAGCACTTCGACGCCACCACAGTTCTCACTGAATGGCCATCCAGGACCAAAGAGTTCTTCACCAGCCACTAGAGGGCGTCGGAGGCCGTTCATCTCGTATGAGTTCAAGGTTATCCTGACTCCTCCAAGATCTGCGGCTGGAGGGAAGCTTACTTTGTTGTTCAGCTGCCAGTTCCTATCATCTAGGTTGCGGAACCTGAACGTCAGAGTGTTAGTCTCCTTGTCGCAAAGTATGTCTTCAACTGTGATGACCTGTTCCTCGTCAGATGCACCGAACACCTTGTCAAGTCCAGATTCTACTTCTTCAGTATCTGACTCGGGCGCTTTTACCTCTTCCACTGGCTCTGGCTCGGGAGCTGCAGGAGGCGGTGTCTGAGGAGCTACAGGTTCAGGTGCTGGTGCTACAGGAGCCTCGCTAGCGCAGCCTACTAGTAGAACAGCACAGAGCAAGACAATGATTGCAAGTATTGATTTCATAGTGATTCCTCCACCCCTTGGGTTGATAGTGCTATCTCTATCTAGTATATAATAATTAAGAAAAAAGAACTACTCAACGTTCAACCATGCCTGATGATTGTCTTTATCAGGTTCGATAATTACATTGTTTAAACATCCATAATCATCATCATAAAAAGAATAACGAGCTGAATTAATGCGTCTTGCAACGACGGGTGTCTTGTGGGTCTCGAACGCCTCAAGCTTCCTGAACTCTTCATCAAGATTATTATACACCCATTCATAAAGCCTAGGCTGAACGGGGTTAATATTGTGTTTATATTTGTCATTGATATATCCGCACCAATCGTTGTCCAGAGTTACTTTAATTCGTTGTTGCTTTCCTGTTGGATCCGATTGTCTTTGGAAAGAGCTCACGTAGCCTGTTGTATCACTGTTAGAGCATCCTGCTAGGAGCAATGCCCCTCCCAAAGCTAAATAACGAAAAGAAAACAAGGAAATCACCCTGGCACAATGAAGACGGGAGGCCTGTTCACGTCATTCACTGTGATGTCCACTACCTCGCTCGCCGTGAAGACGCCGTCAGTTACTGTAATCTTGACGGTGTACTCGCCAGCGTCGCTATACGTTGTCTTATACGTGTCCGAAGTCATCCAGCCAGTAATGTCTAGAGTGAGTGGGTCTCCTTCCCTGTCAGACGCGCTGATCGGGAGCTCGATAGTCTCACCCTCATCCACTACAATCTTGCCAATCTGCTTGAGCACTGGCACGGTGTTCAAGAGGCCTAGCTCGATGGTCACTGTCCTCTTCTCGCTCATCTCTCCATCTGAAGCTACAACGTCGATAGAGTAGGACCCTGCATCATCGATGCTTGTCTTCCAGATGCCTTTGTCATCGAACGGATCGGAGAAGGTCACGGTGATCTCATCTCCATCAGGGTCAGTGATATCGACGACGGGCAGGCTTATTACATCCTGCTCTGTGGCTGAGATCTTTGCCGGGAACGCCTCTGGGAAGATTGGTGCCCTGTTAACATCCTGCACTGTGACGGTGATATCCTTCTTCACAATGTGCAAGACTTCGTTGTCCTTCTTGTCTGAAGCTGTAATCAGTACAGTGTGTGTGCCTGCGTCATCGTACGTGGTCTGGTATCGCCAGCTAGTCATCCAGCCGCCATACGTTACAACGACCTCGTTGTCGTCCTCGTCAGAGATTGTGCAGAAGTCGTGCAGGTTGAGCTCTGCGCCTTCACCAATCACTATCTGCTGGCACTCAACGAGTGGTGGCCTGTTGGCTCTTGCCACGTTGATCTTGATTGTCTCTACAGTGCGCCCACCTTTTCCGTCTGTGGCAACTACAGTGACGAAGTGTGTACCTTCATCCCCTAGCTGAGTCTGCCACTCGCCGTGCTTGTCGAACGGATCCTTGAAGTCATACGTGATGACGTCACCATCCGGGTCTACGGCTTCGGGTGCGAGCTTGATCATGTCGCCTTCAACGGCTTCTAGCGTGAAGTAGATCTTCTCGTCCGGCACCTCTTCTGGTGCTTCGTCAACGGGTTTGTCCTCTACTGGGACATCTTCTACTGGGCTGAATCCGCCGAGATCTGTGTCTTTATCTGCTGGTTCTATCTCTACGCATCCTGCGAGAAATGCCAGCACGAGCAGCAATGTTATGATAAGGTATCTCATGTTACCGACCCCTTTGTCTTACTGCCAGTACATCGCTAAGATATAAATATGTTTCTCTCTTAGAGTGAGAACAGGCGTTATTGACGGGCGCAAGATATTTAAGCAAGTCTGTTGTGCCTGTGTTTATGAGATGGTTGATACTCATAGGATTGATTTTCCTTGTAAGTTGCAGCGCCTGCGATGATGCCTGCGTGGTCCAGAAGGCCATAGCAGATAACGACGTGGCGAGTTGCGCACACCTATCAGATATCGACCTGAAAACTTGGTGCTATACCGATATTGCTGCATCTACAGGAGACTCCGAGATATGTTCTCTGATACTTGACGAGATTCCTTCGGAGTTCTGTGTGTCAGGAGTGGCTGTGGAGAGGGAGGATGTCCTGTTGTGTGAAGGATTAATAGATGGTCCTCCTAAGGATAAATGCCTCTTTGAGCTCGCACAGATTACGAAAGAGAGCTCGATGTGCGAGGGTATAGGGCCATTCCAGTACGGCGATGACTGCGCATATGATATTGCTTCCGATGAAAAGGATCCTGAGGCGTGCATGTTCGTTCGTAATGAGACCAGGCAGATCAAATGCTACTTCTTCCGTGCTGCCGAGAACGATGATCATACCATTTGTTCTATGATATCTGACGCTTGGTGGAATGAATGGTGCGTCACTAATGTGGCAATCAAGCTTATGGATGAGGATCTCTGCTCAGATCTTGAGAACTCCTCTACGCGTTCTATTTGTAGGAGCGCGATAGCTGCTGAGCAAAAAAAGCTCGAATAGTTTTTATACGGTTAGTTTTTCTTGGTTGTTAAAGCCCCGTAGTGTAGTGGCCAATCATACCAGCCTTTGGAGCTGGTGACCGCGGTTCAAATCCGCGCGGGGCTATTCTCAGGAATATTTTTATAGATTGATAGAACCCTGTCAGTATGCTCGAAGGGATTGTAGACGGATACGAAGGGTTCAAAAGTGGTTGTAACGAGTTCAAAGAGGGGTATAGGGATGCTAGAGATTACGCGAAAACTGCGATGGCAATCTCTTTTAACAGTTGGGAAAAAGGGAGCGATTTTCCGCAATTTGCTCCATTTTTGATTGAAGCGGTTGTTGAATACCGGTTACCTGTGGCGAACTTGATAGCGGCGAAAAAGAATGATGTGGGCATTTCTTTTTATGATTGTGGGATGCTTACCCACTGTATTCTTAACCCTAAGCAGGGCAAGTTCATGGACGATCTCTGGTATGGCCTAGGAAAACTGTCGAGAAAAGAGGAACCAGAGGCATAACCCTTATATTCTCGTCTTCTAAGGGATTAGTATGGCAAAGATAATCTTCAAGGTGAAGCCAAACATTGTGGCTGCCCTGTTCCCTAATTATATCAGGTGGGTTTGGAGGTTCTTCTGTGCCACTATTATTGTAATGATTGTTCTTAGGTTCCAGTCAATAGTTGATTATAATGAGATCTGGCTGGCTTCTGTGCTGTTCCCCGGGATATTCGTCCTCAGTTTCTTCCACGTGAAGCACAAGATCATCCGTTATCACAGGACCACTTACTATTTCTACGAGAATCGTTTCGTATCTGAGTTTGATCTGATTATAAAAAGAAGGCAGAGCATACCGTACAACCAGATTAGGAAGTTGAAGCACGAGCAGAAGCTCTGGCAACGAGCGTTCCATGTGGCCGATATCAGAGTCATGTACCAGGATGAGGAAGGTAGGGAGGACTTCATTCTTAGGGCTGTAAAGAATCCTGAAGACGTCGAGCACAAGTTCTACAATCTCATGAAGAAACAGTATCATAAATGATACTTGGTCCTTAATAAGGGGAAGTTCCCGGACTGATACCAAGAAGGCCGCGGTCGGTGGTGGTCGGTAACAACGCGATTGGCTTCGGTCTTCCCTTTTTTTAGAAATCTATTCTTAGCTTAGCACAAGAAGGTCTCTACTACCGAAGCGCCCGGAGCTAGTAATTGTAATTCATTAGTTCCGCCATCAAAGGCATTGTCTTTCTTGAGAGGTACAGGCCAGACTGTGCAGGTGGTGCTTTCTCCCGGTTCTAGTATCGCATCGCCCTCGCAGTTCTCAGAGAAGGGTTTCTTTGGACCGAACATCTCTTCGTTGTTGAATGTTACACCAAGCGGGTTGTTGCCTTCGACGCTGTTGAGGACTATGCTGACTGTTACCAATCCTTTTGGTGGTGGGAAGGGCACTTTCTTGTCCAGGTGCCAGCTTACTGTTGTGGGGTTCTCTATTGTGAAGGATATCTTTCTCTCTTCAGCGATGCAACCGATTCTTTTGATGGCGCTGTCCCTTTCTAGTTCTCCAAAGATCTTGTCAATTCCGTGCTCGAACTCTTCTGCGTCATCTTCTAGGATTAGTTCTTGTGTTTCTTCTTTTGGTTCTTCCTTTATCTCTTCTATCTGGACGAGAACTCCCTCTATGTCTATGGGTGCTGGCGGGATAGGTTCTGGTTCTTCTACCCAAGGAATTCCAACGATCTCTATGAGAATGAACATGATGAATACTGCAACGATGAATATGCCTGCTGTTATCTCGTGGCGCATGTTCTGATATTATCTCTTTGCCTTTTTAAGTGTTCTTTTATATATGGTGCTTCTGTGTCCTATTGCAGTTATGTGGATTGTTTTCTCATAGATGTCTGAGATGATTCTGTAGTCTCCAACTCTCATCCTGTAACCTGATGAATCTTTCAGTTTTTTGAAGTATCTGAACGGGTTTTCCTTAGTCGAGATTATCTTGTTGTAAATCTTCTTTTTCTGTTGAATATTTTCTAGAACATCTATTGCTTTCTCGTCGAAGAGTATTCTATAGTCCGAGCTTTTTCTTTGCTTGGGCTTCGGTGAGGTATTGTCCTTTCTTGAGTCTTGTTCTTGCCTTCTCGATCTGGATGACTGTCTCTTTGCTGAGCTTCGGGTCATGTCGAGCCACCTTTGCTATGTAGATTAGCTTCTTGATGACCTCGTCGTAAGACTCTCCGACCGCCTCCTTGTAGCCGTCCAGAGCTGATTTTGTGGCTATGTGAAGCTTTATTGTGGTTGTCATGGTATACTGAGGTATACCTTGGTATATTTATGCGTTTCGGTGGCATGACTTGTGAATGTTGTTATGGTTAAAGAACGCTACTTGCCCATGTCCAGTGATAATCAAAGACTTTTCATGAATTCTTCACAGGATAAGCCTAATTCTTTTTTCACAATTCTATTTAGGAGCCCCGGTCCGAGGATTTCTCCTGCATGTTGGGGAATAACTATCTTTCTTCCGTCGGGATGCTCGTAAATATGATGACTCCCAGTAGTTCTGATGTGATCAAAGCCAAGTTTTAGTACAATCTTCGCGAGCTGCTTGCCAGTAAGACGCGGAAGCTTTAAGCCTCTAGATCCCATACATCAACAAAAGTTGTTTCTAGAGTGGGAGGGGTATCGTTAGTGTAGGCAACAATGGCCTCTTTCATCCTCTCCCTGAGGTTCTCGAGCGAGCGAGCTTGAGTGTGGCATCCAGGTAGGCCGACGACCTCTCCAACAAACCATCCCTCTGCGTCTTTCTCCACGAGCACCTTATACTTCATATCATCTGTTCCGGCAAGCTGAGTATTTAACGGTTGTGTCATGAAAAATGGAGATGGATATAGAGTTAAATATGCTACTCGTTAATGTCCAGTGCATACAAAGGCTTATAATTCACAGTTCACTCCTCGATAGTGATGTTACCTCAAGTCATGCCTGTTGATGAAGAAAAGATTGCTCATAATCCATTAATGGAAGCAATAGTCCATGTAGTCAAGACCATAGACAGAAACATGGACATCAACTGTGCTTTCGTAACTGGTTCTTACTCAACAGGTTTCTGGGGAATGAGAGATAAGATATCAGACATAGATGTAGTCCTTGAAACTAATGGACGCCTTTCTTGGCTGCAGAGATATAAAGAGGAGTTTCATGATGAGTTAGTTAATATGATCAAACCACATCTGCAAGAAGGACAGGAGAAGCTCACGTTCGACTGGCTGGTAAAGAGCACAGAGATGCTCGACAACTACAAGACATCCCAGATAGTCGCTCATGAGCCAGTCATACCGATAATGAACTATCCAAGAGTTGAGACAATCGACAAGATAACTAAGACTGAGCTTGTCCGGAGGCAACTCTCTGCTATGAAGGACGAAGGCATAATGGACCTCAAGATGCTCGATCCCATAGACAGGTACGTCAGACACTATTGTGGCCTACACAAGAAGTACGATTCTCTAGGTCTCATGCTGGAACATCCAGAAGTAAGAATGAGACTGGAGAGAGCTTACGCTCCGATAATGGACGATTTTGTCGATAGAAATATCCTCAAAAAGAAAGACGATACGTACACGATTAACAAGAAGCACAATTTCGTGTATGTCAAGGATATAGAGCCCGCGAGACCTTGGAGGCCAAGCGGTTTTGACATCAGCGATACAGACTCTATAACTGTAATCAACAATTCAGGGTAGCTAGATATCTATCTTCTTTAGTTCTTCAATAAGTTTGTTTCCGTAGATGTTCCCTATGTTAAGGACACGAATATCTTTCCTCAGATATAGTCCAGGGAATCTTCTCGCCAGCTCTGTCCTCTGATGATCTTCCATGACGTAGATGATGTCCGCCCAGTTCAGGTCGTCTACGCTTGGATGGTTCTGTCTTACTCCACAAGATCTGGTGTTATACCTATCTCTGAAGAGCTTTGCTGCTGTTACGGAACGGTTTTGGCCCCAGTCGCAGACGAAGAGGATATTCATGATAGTGTTTATTACGACATATCTTTAAATAATCGACGAGAATCCTCCACGACACGGTGATACTCATGAAACTACTAATACCAACAATGTTAATGATGATAGTTCTTACGACAAGTGTTTTTGCTGGCTCAGTGGGCGATGGTACAGGTCCGTGGGCGGATGCTGTTGTGAATTATTCGCAAGGCCTGCGTGATGATGGTTCATCTGTGACTGCTGACAGAAGCAATCCTAATCAGGCTCTAGGACCTGCAGAAGGAACCGATTCTATCAATTTCTTCGCTCTAGGATATGGGGGATGGATGGAGCTGTTCTTCGAAAACGGAGTAGCAGATGGAGATGGAATCGATCTTGTTGTGCGCGAGACCACATACAATAACCAGGTATGTGAGAATTATCCGGAGAGAGTGTCTGTTGAAGTCTCTTCAGATGGTGCCGATTGGATAGATGTTGGAACTGGTTGCCAGGACTTTAATCTTGAGCTCTCAGATTTCGATTTGGAGTGCATCCAATTCGTGAGACTCACAGATATTACTGACTCTAATGATTTCAATGTCAACCACATTACGGATGCTTACGATGTGGATGGTGTTGAGGCGATATATCCTTCAGAGCCCTGCGACACTTGCGAGGAAACAGTATATCCTCTATTCGCGGGCCAAGATATCGATGTTGGAACGCTTACTGTAGATGAGGATGGTGACAACCTTGTGATTACTTACAGCACTACTGGTGATTGGGTTATGACAGAGACTCACCTAGACGTGCAGTGCTCTACTGAAGAGATCCCCCGAACAGTGAAGAGGGGTAAGAAGAACGCTCCAGATACATATGGAGGACCAATTCCTGGACACTTCAAGTATGTTGCATACCACGACCCTGCAGTCACAGAATGGACTGAGACTTTGGAGAGGCCTGACTGCGATGGTAACTTGATTATCGCGGCTCACGCAGTTGTAAGAAAGGAGGTTGTCTTAGGCACACCCCACACAACCGTTGTTAGCGATACAAGCGTCCAGGTTACAGATGGAAACATCTACACAAACCTCTCTCTATACCCCTATAACGCTATAGCTGCATGGCAGCATAGCGCGTGGATCTCCAATGTAAACCCTACGTTTGCAGGAAGCGGAGCAACATGGATATGGGAAAGCGTGTATGCGAACGACCCTCTAGCAGATGAGTATGTCACTTTTAAGAAGACATTCGAAATTGAAGGAGAGCCTACAGCAGGAACTCTAAGAATTACTTGTGACAACGAGTACACTGCAACACTCAATGGCCTGCCTGTTGGGGTAGATGATAATTGGAAATCTGTCGAGTCTTATGACGTGACAAGCTTGCTTAATGCTGGATCCAATACTCTTGAAGTGATTGCACTGAACTGGGGCACACCAGGCTCAAGCACAGGGAGCAATCCAGGAGCATGCATCTTCGACTTGGAGGCAGACAGTATTGTTCGTGAAGTATACGAAGAGACCGCCTGGAGCAATGGCACAAGGTTTGTCCCCAAAGGTAACTGGGCCACCTACTCTGAGTACGCAGTCTGCGAGTAAGAATTCTTTTTTTTCTTTTTTTCCGTTTTTTCTTCAGATATCCATATAAACAATGCCTCACTAGTTGAGGTTATGGCGGAACCGGAACTGCATAAACGCCTGGATAGGCTCCAGGCCGATGTCGAAACGCTCAAGAAAAGGTCCGTTGACGTGGACCTAGTCCTCACAGAGGACGATCTAGAAGCGCTCGATGAGGCTGACAAGGAGTTTGAACAGGGCAAGACCACCGCTCTATGAAGTTCTCAGTACAACTTTCCTCAAGGGCCCGAAAATCCTTGGCCAAGCTAGGTCACGAATCCTTAAGGATCAGGAGAAGGCTATCGATTCTAACGTCTAATCCTATACCTCAGGATGCCAAGTTCATAAGATGGCATGAGGGAGATAAGGTTTTCCGACTGAGGATAGGTAAGTATAGGGCACTCTACAAAGTGCAACGCAACACTGTTTTGGTGGTAAAGATAGACAAGCGTCCTAGCGCATACAGGCCATAGCTTGGAACTCATATTAGTATCTCAAAGAAGCGCTATGGATTTTCTTAGGGCATAGAAGACCACAACGATAGCGAACCAGTAGAACAGGGTGTACGCCCACCAGTTAGGCTGTTTCCTCAAAGAATGAGCGAGCATCATCGTCGGTAGACCTAATAATCCGAACATATAGCAGAACATTGTTAGTAATTCCTGCGGCGACTCCCAAGGCATACCTAAAAACGCTAGGAAGAAGAAAAACGCTGCCGAGGCCGCGCCCGCGATTAGAGATGGCCTTGAGTTCATAATCACTTTTTAGTTTTGAGAATTATAAAGCTACCGGGAGTATCTGGTTTTGAAGACTAGAGTATATCCTAAAGGTTTCCCTCTTTCTTCCACTCCTGGATAATAGTCTGTTGACTTCGAGTATAATTCCGCCAAGAAGTTGGCCTGTTCAAGTGAGATATCTCTACCAAGTGTGCAGTGGACTGGGTGGATACCGTCGAAATACTTTTCGAGTTTACTATCTATATCCACAATTGCACGTTCTAGAGATTTTACTACGGGAACAGAGTTTCTTTCTTTCGCCGCTTTGAGCACTTTCCGTGTCAATACCACGAAGTTGGGATTCTCATACAGAATATAAGCCTACCTCTTTGGGGGAAATTCCAATGCGAAATCTCCTTCCAACAAGTTAGGGTATAGTGCAGGTCTAACAAAAGCCTCTTTGTGTTCATGGCTATAGTATTGTTCAATTAGATACTCTGCATGCTCTTCAGTAACATAAGGGAGGGGGATTACCAGAGTCTTTTCTCCTGTATATGTTTCTTTCAGCTCTTTATCGACCCTTTTCTTGATTTCTAATAAGTACTCTAGACTTTTGAGCTCTTCGGGCGCTTTGCATCTTGTCATGAAAGAAGGGTTCTTGCTTAGAATATTAATGTAATGCTTTCTCGTACTTCTGAACTACCTTGTCTTGGAAGAACCTGTCTATGGAGTACATCATCTTCTTTGTAATGAAGGCACCCATCATGGCCGCTGCAACGTCGTCTGAAGTTACAGGCATAGGATGGCCTGCCTGGGAGCCTCTTACTAACATCAAAGAGACGAAGCTGAACAGGAAGTAGAGTCCGTACTCGTTGATCAGGTCTTGCTGTGGCACTTCATTCGGTATCTCTTGTCTTAGAGCCTCGCATCTCTTGTAGATGGCTAGTTCTTCGTGGAGGTTTCTCTCTAACTGTTGTGAGACATGTAATGGGGGCCATTTCTCATATTGTCCTGCTTTTAATGTGGCTAGCTGTCCGTGGAGAGTGCTTATCAGGTCTACTAACAGATCCTGGACTCTTCCCAATAGTGAAAGGTAAAGGTCGCCGTGCTTGCCTAAGCTGGGTGCGTGTCTATAGTTAGAATTTGAGATGAGGGTTTTAAGTTTGGTGAAGAGGTGGAGCTGTGTCTCAGTGATGTCTATTAGCTCGTTAATTGATGATTTATCTCCGTAAGATAACTTCTTGAAGTACGAGAGCTTCTCTTTTGCGTAGACAGCGTTGACGGTTCTGATCTTGTTCGCTCTCTTGATGAAGTTCCTGACGTCGCGGTCTCTCACTTTGTGATTTAGAAAAAGGGGTTTATAAGTTTATTAGGAATTGTTAAATACTTCTATTTCTATGACTGATTATGAGGTTCGTCTGGCTACTACTGATTCTTTTGTGCCCTGTATTTGTGTATTCTACTACGCCGATATTTTCACCAGAATATACATATTGTAACTCTTGTTCGGAATACGAAGGAATTCCCAGTAACAACAGAGATTG
Organism: Candidatus Woesearchaeota archaeon; assembly: GCA_018221245.1. GTDB lineage: Archaea > Nanobdellota > Nanobdellia > Woesearchaeales > UBA525 > UBA525. The sequence goes on along the minus strand of JAAOYH010000036.1, from coordinate 2,259 downwards.
TATTCGGTGGCATGAGCAGGCATGTTTCTTTTGTAATTATGACCGGCCCGAATGTATTCCTGAACTGAAAGACCTTTGTACTGCCTGTGAACCAGACTATAATTCGCAAGAATGCAAAGATCTTATTGATTCTCGACCCTATGGGTGGAATTTTACTACAGATTGGTGTGATGGAGTTATTTCCGAGTATAAAGGACTTAGAGAGTTTTCTGCTGATTATAGTGTCTTGCTTCTCCTATCCTGGCAGGTGATTAAGATAGTTTTCGTGTTGGGTGTAGTGTACCTTCTCTTTGTATATATTAAAAAACGAAGAGGTAAGGGTTAGATACTTCTAGAGTTGAGTTTGGGTATGCGAGTCATTGCTTGTCTGTTACTGTTCATTTTGTTATCTACTTCTGTTTTATCTACTGAACCACCTACTAGGGAGGTGACATATTGTTACAGTGTTCTAGACTGTTCAGATTGTGACTACAACGATTCTGTGATTGAAGAGTGTGAAGACATCACAAATGAGTGGGAATATCTTGGCAGGCGAAATAAATGGGACTAAGGTCTTTACCAGAAACATCTCTATTGGATGGTTCCTTTGGTCGCTCTTTTTCTTTGGTTGATTGTTCACTTCACTAGGAAGCGTTGGGCAAATGGTTAAATACTCCTATTTCTCTGACTGATTATGAGGTTCGCCTGGTTGTTGATTTTTCTGTTGCTTTCTACTTCTGTGATCGCGGATGAATTTTTAGAGGCCAAGTGTGCCTTTGGCCCTCCATTTTCTTGTGTTGAGTATAAAGTGAACACAACAATTTTCAGAGTGGTAGTGCAGAATAACGGTGAAGAAAACATAACTATCAGCAACCTACATGTTTCTCAAGTGTGCCAAATAGAACCTGACAAAACTTTTCTTATGCAAGGGGAAAGGGTATTATTCGAATCTAATCAATGTATCCTAACCAATTTAGATACTGATTCCTATGCGCGTTCTCAACGTGCAGAATTTTACATGTCTCTGAATTCGAGTGTCGGAATGGTGCGTGGCGGCATCTATACAAGAATATCTGAGCTCAAAACACCAACACGTATCGTTGTCATTAACAGAATCCTGTATTCTTTACTTGCACTAATATTACTCATGCCTTTATGGCTCCATTTATTAAAAGTAGATAATAGTTTGAAGATAATCATTCTATCTATTGTGCCTTTCTTTCTGTGGTTCTCCACGTATTTTATTTCTTGGAGTAATAACTTTGAATTGTTTACTATGCTCAGTTTGTTCATATCTCTCCCGATCTATTCAGCAATCACCCTGTATTATGGGTTTGACGCCTTCAAAAAGAAAAGATGGGTGATGGGGTTAATCAGTTTGATTCCACCACTATTCTTTTTCTATATTGGTTTATATTTTTCTAGCATCTGAAGACTTCTTCGCTGCCATTTAGAAACGTCCCGTAAAAATCCAGATCAGCCCAATGATTAGGCTAACAAAGTTCATGACAAAGCTTAGAAAGAAAGAATCCCTCCAAGACATCTTGCCCAAGAATCGCAATGCTAAAGCCTCAACCGCTATGATGGGAAGCTCGAAGATGAACCAGAAACTACCCCCAAAGATATGAAGCAAAGGAAGAGTAACCACATTGATGGCTGCTACAGTACCAATAACCCGCCAATTGCGACGCACCCATATGAACGCTATCACGAGTTCTATTATCAGCGTTAAGATCAGAGATTTTGTTATGTGGCTCCTATTTTGTTCTGTTATTGACGGCGTTATTTCGTTTATCGTTGAGTTATCTCCTAGGTCAAACTCAAATATGCTGTTGAAGGCTTGATTCTCAGTCGGTGGCAGTACATACAGTTCATCTTCGTAAAGGATTACAGCCCTGAAATAAGTGGGTGGGTGATAGTTGAAATGGCATGTGCTATTCTTGCAGGGCCGGTTCCACGTCCACTTGTCAGGGTACCATTCGCAATCAGATTCGTCAGGTATCGTAAACGCGAATCGTTCGCAATCTTCCATGCTTATACCTTTGTTTTCACAATTGGCTGCATCTAGTAGGTCTTTAGGCGCATCACCGCACTTGAACAGACGCGCATGGAACTCTCCTTCAAGAGAAGTGTCGTTGTTGGTGACTCTCAGCTCTACCGTTGGCTTCGGGCCGATGTCTGCAGAAATCATAGGCAAGATGAGCAAAACTATGAATATGCCTAAAATGAATTTCTTCATGGGTTATTTTTGTTAGGCTGGTTTATAAGTTTATTAGGAAT
>JAAOYH010000035.1 GCA_018221245.1 Candidatus Woesearchaeota archaeon | reverse complement strand
TCAATCTTCTTTATGGCCTCCTTCTGGAGTACCTCGAGGTTAGTTTCTGGACTTGTAGGCATAATCCTGAAAGTGATTATGACATTTGCCATTAGTTAGGCCCCACAAAACCGCATTCAGGACAGGTGTATTTTGCAACGATTTCTCGCTCGTTTCTCGTCCGGGTAATCTCACTCTTGCCACACTTGGGGCAAGGGAATCTGACGCTGCCTGGCGTGTTCGCGGTGCTGTTTCCTAGCGTTGAGCTGCTCATGCCGTGCTGGAACGCCATGCCCTTTTTAAGGGTTTTGACTCTCGGAACTTTTAAATATCTGCCTCGTCAAGGTACCTCCATGCGAGAAGCGGTGAAAATGGTATTTATCCCCTTGACGGGAGTCATCGCGATAGCGCTCGTCTTTATGTTAGTCATCTGGGGCGCGAACTGGTACGACGACGTGGTCAATGACAAGGATAGTGAGGATGCCAATGACGCGAAGCTCATAGGTTATGCTGTGATGGGTCCAGGAACTGAGTGTGACGACTCGTACTTTCCCGTCTGTGGCCTCGATGGCGAGACGTATGATAACAACTGTAAGGCGGTAAATGCAGGCACAGAAGTATCGTATCGTGGCGTCTGTCAAGAGTAACAGTTTTATTCTCATTTGGGTTTCTCTTAATATGGATGTGATGTACGTTCGTCTAGGCAGCTTTCCCAAAGAACTGAATGTAGGTTTCTTGAGAGAGACGTGGCTCATGGAAATCCAAGGTTCTAAGAAACAATTCTATAAGCGAGATCCCAGAATAGAAATAAATCGTCAAATTCTTGATTCGGAGATTACTATAGATGATTACCTGTCAGACATGCCTTCTGATGCCAAATGTATTATGGATGTCGGGCCAGAGATAGGATATAAGGGATATTCCATCCTTATACTTTCAGAATACGAGATTGACGACGTGAAAAGATATTCTAAAGCAGTATACCCTGAAAGTTCTTACGAGGCTATCAAGAATATTTTCATATCTGAGTATGGAAAAACTCCTGAGGAGCTAGACGAGTTTCGAGAGCTCAGAAAAAGATAAGTCTGACTTGATGCCCATTGGCGTGATATGTGTTCTACAACCGTGCTTACCCAGGAGTTCAAGCCACTTTTCTCGCTTGATTGGAGTTATCTTCATTAGGGCTGAGAGAGTGTTTGTCTCGAAGAAACCAAGCGACTCTATTTTGCATTCATCCTTAATCACTCCTAGGAGTTCAAGCGAGTCATGGAATGTTGATATGTTCAGTTTCCGTCCGATATTAATGAGACTTTGTACGAACTCTTTGTCGTGCATAGGACCAATCCAGAGAGGTCCAGGATCTGTAGAGTTCTCAGATATCTTGATCGACATCTTTTTCTCATTTACTTGGATATGCGAATGCTTTGAGAGCACGTCCTTTACTTGACTCTTTCCTTCACACCTGAAGAAAATTCTGTAATAGTGGTCAGCACTAACTGAAAGAAGGGGGATAAGTGCCTTATCATGTTGTGTCCCAACCAGTTGCACCTTCCTGATGAGGATTCTCAATCCTATCTCATGCATCGCCCAGCACCTGCAAGGAGTGGCCCAATACTTTCTCTTTGTTGCGTTAGGATATGTTCCTGCGAGAGCGCTCGTGTCCGTCGCGGTGACGGCTATTATCCCGTTCCGTGCTATTCTTGTGACTGTTGCATCCAGGAATGGATTAGGGGTCCCGAAAGGGTCTATGTCGATGTAGTCGAAACCTCTGGATTGTTTCAGGAAAAGCGAAGCCTCGGTCTGCGAAAAAGTTATTCTCTCAGATGGGAAAATTCCCTGTTGTCTCGCTACATTTTTCTTGGCGAGAGATATGGCTTCCTTGCTTAGGTCGTTTATAGACAACATCTTCGGCGTTACAATTCCTGGTGCGATGATTTCATTCAGGATTCTGGCAGCTCTTATGCCTGAGGCCTCCATAGGTAGGCCTATCCTAGGGGATTTCATGCTCGCTATCACCAGAAGAGAGAGATCTCTGTTTAGTTTCATTACGGGATTGTAGAATACAGGCATCTCTTTGCTGATTTTATCAGAGGAGTCTGTAACGAACGAAGTAGCGCCTTCCTGAAGCTCTTTCATGAAGTTTGTCTATTGAGCTTGTATATTAAGTTCACCAAATCGATTTACTCAGTTCTTCATCCACTCCTTCAAGCTCATATGTGTCTGCAACATGTTTGCCAATGTCGTCGATGATTCTATCCAAGAGATATTCTCTACCTCCCAAGTCATCCACTTCTATAGAGATTGCAGGGGTGACTTTCAGATCATCAAGATTAGAGACTTGACCTTTGGTGGTGGCACCATAATTATTCAAAGAGATTCTTATATTCCCTGTGTAAGTGTTTTCAACATCTGCCCACAACTTATAATCAGTTTTTTCTCCCATGTTCAGGCTAAACATAAGAGTAAGATCTAACTCATATGGTAAGTCTTCGTTAAGGTTTTTAGGTCTGAAGAGCCAGCTTGGGACTTCTCCATTTCTTTCTGGACAAATTATGTCTAGTTTTTGTCCAAACTGCTCTACTGCTATTCTAACTCGTTCATCTCGATTATCATTTCCTGAGTAATTAAATTTGATGATTCTATTCTCACGCCCGTCGATTCCTGGCAATTTATGTTCAGTTCTGGCTTGCATACAGTATCCGAAACTTCCCCAAATAGGATTTTTGTAATCGCGAAGAATATCTACTGTTCCTAAAAGGAAATCAGCATAATTACTTGGAGGAATTAGGGTACTCTCCAGAGAGAATATTCTTTTTTTTTCGATTCTTTGGATTGAATTTTCTTTTGGATTTGCCATATTTCTTAGGGATTTCATAATGTTATATAGATATTGTGCTGAAATTCCGGTTTTGCCTAACCTTCCAGTAGCACAGTGCCGTAAACCGTCTCGCTAGGGATCATGAACTCTGCTTCTGCTCCAGACCCATCAGGATAGTTCTCGTCGTCCTTGTCGATCCAGACAGCCATCCCGTACTCTGAGAGGCCGTACTCATCGTCAGTGCGCTCGTCTTCGAAGAATGTTATGTTGCCTACAGTGACAGACCATTCACCATCATAGGTGAGGTTCACTGGCGTGATGTCATCATATCTGTCTCGAGTGTATCTTGCAGGTATGATAATTTCTAAGGGGAGGGTATCATCAGTTAATTCTCCAAGTCTGATCCTGAAGTCTCCAAGAGTCACTATCTCTACAGCATCATCGTAGTATGCTTGGTTAATCGAGATATTGTAGCCCTCAGTCCTAGGATCGTATGGGCTGACGTCCACGCGCCATATATTATCGTCGATAATCAGGTCGGCCCATGCTGTCCTGTTTAGGTCACCAAGAATTTCGTACTGGTACCTGTTTCCATCCATCTTCATCCTGAGATTGTTGCTGTCGTTCTCTATTCCTGAGTATTTCATCAGATAAGTTTCACCATTGGATGAAGTTAGAAGTATATTGTCTTCGGGCTGTATGCAGTACCTGTTCTCTGCGGGGCAACGCATGTATTTCAGGGGTTCGTCAAGTTTTCCCAAAATTACATGTCCTGCGTCGTCCTCGACAAGAGTGATATCTATTTTTCTTTCGTCTATAGTTGTGAACTCGAGAGAGTAACCGTGCCTGTTCCTGTCAAGTCTTATTCTGGAAGCATCCTGCAAAGGAGCCCCATCATATCTGATATCTAGGAGTTGGCTGGCAAGCTTGTTCTGGCCTACGTTCTCAGACAAAGATTCGCCTGGCGCTAGAAGAATTCCATCGTCATCGACATCCTCAGCTATGAGTATGAAAGATATCATATCAGGTCTCACAATTGCGAGCGTGTCGGGTTGGGTTTGGCTCTGGACTTTCAAGCGTTTCCCGTCGATGAACAGCAAGTTGTTGTCTACATCGATACCGTAGAGCTTGACTGTTGTGTTGCTGGCTTCCGCAATCACATACTTATGGCCAAGAATCTGGATCTCCCTGCTCTCCAGTTCCCACCAATAAAATCCTGATAGGGTAAGCCTATACTGCAAGATGTACTTGTCTTCCTCAAAGAATAGGAAAGAACCAATATTGTCATCGTCATCTTTCGTGAATCTTATCTCGCCTGTTGTGTTCTCGTCGTGGTCGAAGATAATCTCTTCGTAGTAGCTCTCTGCAAGCGCCTGTTCTACAAGTATAGGTCCGTGCTTTAATAGGGGAAACTCGTGTCTTGTGATTATGGGGTGGTGTTCTCCTAAAAGCTCGTTCAACGGCACTTCTAATCCTATGCTCCTGGCATAAGGAGATCCATCGACGAAGATTGTTCCTGGGATGTTTGTGGGTTCATCAGGAGGCGCTTGATAGTTATCTTCGGGTTCTGTTGGTGTGTGCGGTATGTCTGGCCTTAGGGGAATATCGTCGGGAAAAGGGTCTAGGGGATTACTAGGTCCGTCTGTCATCTGAGGTGGTGCACAGCTCATGATGAAGAGTACCAAGATTAGTAAGGCCCATGCTCGCATGATGATGAACTCTTGTGACCATATTTAAATGATTCTTTCAGGGATATCGTGTATTCTGTCGGAACCCATAATAAGTGATATCTCTGTGTCAAGATATGGAATTTGTATACGTTCCTGTGGTGTCTAGTGAGATTGCCAGCAAATCTTTGTTCCAGATGATCAAAGATCCAATGTCATTGTTTAAAGAATCAAGCGAAATGATGGAGCTTTTGGGGGAGATTCATCTTCCAATTATTTGTGAACAAATGAGTGGAAACTCAGAGATTGATTACGCCACGGTTCAGAGCGTCCTAAATGAGCGTCCTGACATCGGTCCGGAACTAAAATTGGTACATCAGTTGGGTCTAAGTGCAGGTATATATTTCTACTATCATTCTTTGGTGGATCAGTGGCAGAAAGACCTGGAGACAGGTAACACAACCCTTAGTCTTCCTCTATTTACAGAGTCGCGCCGCAGTAACTTCATATCGGGGAATGATCTCAGCTTTAGACAAGAAATGAGGGCGCTGGAGAAAAGAAACCCGGACATCATAATGAAGGCTGAAACGTTGAGCACATATTATGGAGCGCCCAGCATACTAAATGGAATGCTATTAGTCTACGGTCTCTTGTCTGCTAAATCTGATGAAGAACTCCCTCAAGAAATAATCATGTGACTTTGCAGCTGATGTCAGTCTCTTTCGCCAATGACAGGATACTCCCTGTGAGAAGAATGATGCTGAGCATCTGGAACTCAAGTCCGTTCAGAGGCATCACTGCCAGGGTTCCTCCCACTCCGAACACGCCTAGAACGATTGGGAAGAGTCCGAAGAAGCAGCCAGGGCATCCTGCGGCAAGACTTCCTACTGCAACGCCCAGTACTCCCAAGCCGAGACTTTTGGACCGTACCTCTCTGATCTTAGCTATGATGAGTGTGAGTGTCACGCCAATCATGATGCTAACTATCAGAGTAAGGATTGTGTACAGAGAAGTGTACCATACAGGGAAGGTGTGGAAGAACCTAATAGGATTAGTGTAGATGTAGGTGTGGACTATTCCTATGATTATGAAGTAGATCAATGAGAGAGGTATAACGTTCACTCTATGGGGTCTTGTCGTTAGCGTATTCTTTACGAATTTCCATCTCTGTCTTAGCCACTGCATAGCATTTCACCTCGGACTGTCGTTTATCAATTTTTTCCAAAAAAAAGAAAAAGAAAAAAATTAATTCAGTTCCGCGTCGATTGCTGCCTGGAAGCTACTGAACGGCTGTGCACCAACGAGCTTGTTTCCGTTGATGAAGAAGCTAGGTGTCCCAGAGACGCCTGCCTGCTGTCCTGCTGCGAAATCAGACTGGATCTTGCTTGCGAACTCATCAGAGTCTAGGCATTCGTCGAATGCTCCCTGGTCAAGGCCTTGATCGCCAGCGTATCCCTTCAAATCAGATACTGAGAGGGCTCCTTGGTTGCCAAAGAGGGTGTCTGCGTATTCGAAGAACGCTTCATTACCGCCAAGCTTTCCTACACACTCTGCTGCCTCGCCTGCCTTTTGGGCATTCTGGTGGAAGCTAAGCGGGAAGTGCCTGAAAGAGTACTTTATCTTTCCAGTATCGATGTAGTCTTCTTTGAGCTGTGGGTACGTCTGGGAGTGTGCTCTACCACAGAATGGGCACTCGAAGTCCGAGAACTCTACTACTGTGACTGGTGCGTCAGCATCTCCTAGGAAATAGTCACCATCATCTACGTCAGCTTTTTCTGCGGGTGCAGGTGCTGGGCTAGGAGCTGGCGCGGGTGTCGGTGCTGGAGTGGGTGCTGGCGCAACTTCTCCAGACAGTTTCTCGTCAATCTTCGCGCTGATGGTCTCGAAAGGTAGAGCGCCTACGACTAGCTCATCGCCAATCCAGAAGCTGGGTGTGCCAGAGACTCCTCGCGAGCGTGCTTCGGTCTGGTCTGCTCTGACTTTAGACAGGGTTTCCTGGTTGTCCAGGCAGCTGCCGATGTCATATCCTATATCGGATGCTTTACTCTTGAGGCTCGCAGCATCTAGTCCGGATCCTGCGAAAATAGCATCATGGAACTCCCAGAATGCTTCGTCGCCTCCCTCGTTGCGGATACACTCGGTTGCAACTGCAGCGTTGAGCGCGTCAGGATGGATGCTCTCTAGCGGGAAGTGCTTGTACTCGAACGTAACGTCAGGGTATGCTGCCTTCAGTTGTGTCATTGTTGGTGCTGCGCGTGCACAGAATGGGCACTCGAAGTCCGAGTATTCTATAACTGTGAGTTTTGTCTCGCCTACACTATCTGTCTCTTTGACAGTTGGTGCTGTACCATCTGAGGTTTGTCCGTAGAGGTAACCTGCGTAGAAGCTCGTCGCAATCACAAGGATACCGAGGACTATGTAAATCACAGCGGATCCGTCGTTGGCGGGAGCTTTCTTATGAGAATTTATTTTTGCTTTTTTCTTGGCCATTTAGTACCACCTTTGAGCCCGTATTGGACTGTTGTTCTTAACCTTTTCCTATGAGGTTATATATAAGGAACGGCCCGAACGATAGTTTATTTTGGGTAGTTAGGTTATTTAAGGAGTCATTTTGAGTTATTTATTGTTCAAATAGTTCATTTCGTTTTATTTATTTTACTAGTAATGCTTTTAAAGGATGTCCTTTCCGTTCCAGATATGGTCATCTCGTTGTTCGAGCTTCTTGACATGGTATTGATGACTTTGATTATCGGCTACCTGTTTAAAGATGCGTTCAGAATTCCTCTGCATCCAAAAAAGACAGACATTCTGGATCAATACAAGAAAGGCAAGAGGTTCGACTGGGAGGACTTCTGGTTCGCCTGCGCCCTGATTGCGCCGTCTATTCTGATACACGAGTTCGGCCATAAGTTCACGGCGTTGGCGTTCGGATTAGATGCGACATTCCACGGGGCGTGCTCGGTCTCGAGCCTTGCAACAGGAGGATTCTTCAGTACGTTCTGCTCGATACAACTGCTGGCCATAGTGCTGAAATACATCGGCTTCGGGTTCGTGTTCTTCATTCCTGCGTTCGTATCTATAACGGGCTCTGCCACGCCATTGCAGCACGCCCTGATAAGTTTCATGGGTCCATTTGTACATCTGGTGTTCTGGCTTGGCGCGGCTTGGATACTGAAGGACTACAAGCGTATCAAGAAGTGGTCCCGCAAGAAGAGAATGTTCGTATTCTTCTTCAAACAGATTAACATGCTGCTGTTCATACTGAACATGCTGCCGATCCCAGGGTTTGATGGTTACTGGGTATTCATGAACCTGTACAAGGCTTTCTTCTAGGCTATACAAAAAATATATAAATATGTATACACTTTTCGTATATACTTTGGCGATCGACACACAACTTAAAGAATGGGGGAACAGCTACGGCATAAGGATCTCGAAAAAAACCGCTCAGAAACTAAATCTCAAGAGAGGAGATTCACTGAGTGTGGATATTGTACGGAAAGGGCGAACATTTACAGGTTTTGGCATCTGTAAAAATGCAACAGCATTCAGGCGAGATCATGACGATAGGTTCTGAGAATGAAATATCTTCTTGATACTCACTCTTGGATTGAGATGTTTATAGGAAGTTCTTCTGGAAGAACTGTTAAGAAGCTTGTCGAGGGAAAAAACAAAATATGCGTTTCGGATTCAACGTTTGCAGAAATATACAGTTGGGCTGTACGCAATGATGAAGATCCAGGATTTCTGCTGATGCTCGTACGACAGCATGCTGAAGTTATAGAGATTGATACGAACCTTTGGGTTGAAGGGGCTGCCTGGAAGGAAAGGATGAGAGTTAGACACAAAAATTTCGGGCTCATAGATGGGTTGCTTCTTGCAATTCAACAACGCATAGGCGGGACAATCGTTACGGGTGATCCTCATTTCAAAGGTCTTAAGAAAATCATGATGTTATGAGTAATGATTAAAAGCAGAAGTGTTTTCTAAAGATCATGCGAATCATCCTCGACTCCAAGCTATCTGTGGAGAAGAACGCGGCGCGCTATTTCGAGCGTGCTAAGAAAGCCAAGAAGAAACTCAAAGGCGCGATGAAAGCGATAGCCATAGCTGAGGAGCGGCTGAAGAAGCCAGAGAAGAAGCAGGTCCAAAAACCTCAGAAAGTTGAGCGGAAGAAGGAATGGTTCGAGCACTTCAGATGGTTCTATTCTTCTGATGGAATGCTTTGCATAGGAGGTCGCGATGCTACCACGAACGAGACCGTGATTAAGAAGCACACTGAGCAGGGAGACCTAGTATTTCACACTGATATGGCTGGCTCGCCATTCATCGTTGTGAAGGCAGAATCCAAAGAGATATCTACACAGACCAAAGAAGAGGCGGCAGTATTCACAGGATCTTTCTCCCGCGCCTGGAAGCAAGGGTTGGGGTATATAGATGTTTTTTATGTCAAGCCGGACCAAGTGACTAAACAGGCGCAGGCCGGCGAGTTCCTAGGCAAGGGTGCTTTCATGATTCGTGGGCACACAGAGTACCTTAAACCGGAACTAGAGCTCTGTATGGGCAGACTTCCAGATGGTAAGATCATGGTGGCGAAACAGTCTGCCATAGAGGCAAATTGCCCTCATG
>JAAOYH010000034.1 GCA_018221245.1 Candidatus Woesearchaeota archaeon | reverse complement strand
GTGCGCGTAAGGTTTCCGGAATATTATTCTCCTCTTTTCTAAATTAAACGTTTCTTCTATTAGTATGGATGACAATTGGTTGGTTTTGGTAGCTCTCTGTATCACAGGAACGGGAATTGCTGTTCTCACAGCAGTATTGATGCTATTGCCTATTCCTGAGGTGGATGATCTCAATAATCAGGCAGACGGCACCACCGTCAGGATACGAGGTAATCTCCTAAGCTCTGAGGATAGGGGAAGTCTTACAGTCCTCACAATTTCAAAACCTGACATCATCTCAGCCATCAGCTTCGAGAAGCTTCCGGAGATACCTGAAGGATGCATAATCATCTCGGGAAAGAAGGACACTTACAATGATGAGCCACAGATAATCATCAACAAAATACTGTCTTGTGACTCCTCTCGCGAATAGTAACATATTTAAGAGACCTCGTGCAGACTCAGGTCCATGGGTGGCAGGTACAAAACTCTATTTATTGCAAGAGATAGAGACATCAGCAAAGGGAACGCCTCAAATGAACTCATCATGGCATACGCAGCTCACAAGCGAGGCCATGAAGTCTACCTGCTCGAGCCTGAAGATTTCTACGTAGAGAACAACAAGCTCTACGGTATAACACGAAGACCTAACGCTCTCAATATTCCAGATATCGCGTATTACGCAAGATGCCTCCGCGACACAGAAGGCCTGTTACCACAGGATAAGCACTTCCTCAAAGAAGAGATGTCTCTCGAGGATTTTGACATAGTAGTTTCGAGAGTGGTATACCGAAACCACGAAGAACGTTTCACGTTCGACAACACACTCGGATACCTTAGCGCTCTCCAGACACTCCATCCTGAGGTGGCCATCATTAACGATCCGAATGGGATTCTTAAGGCGGGCTCAAAGGTCTACGACTCCTTGCTTTTTCCTAGCAGCACTCCACGAACCCACATCAGTTCGAATCTTGAAAGAATAACAAAACTTATCGAGCAAGAGCACACTGCAGGCAATAGACTCGTAGGAAAACCACTCGATGGCCATGGCGGAGAGAACGTCATGATTATTCCCGAGACAGACTTCAAACAGTATGCTGCCAACCTGGTTAGTTCCCAAGGAGGATTCGAGAAGAAACCAGCCATATTCCAGCAAAGAATTACAGGTAGCGACAGAAGAATATTCCTTCTAAATGGGGATCCTGTAGGAGCATACATCAAAGAACCTGCTAAAGGAGATGTACGTGCAAACATATCTCAAGGAGGCATTCCCACACCATACGAACTTCAAGATGTTGACGTAGAAATATCCAATATAATAAAGGACAAACTCGTCAAAGATGGCCTATACTTTTGCGGTCTCGATATCATGGGCCCCAAAGAAGGAGGAACATTAGATAACACAAAGATTCTCGAAGTCAATGTTAGGTGTCCCTCAGGCATCATCTATCTTGATAAGAAAGCTCAGGATAAAATAATGTCCGACTTCATGGATCTTGGAGAGCATCTAGCAGACGAAAACAGGAAGTGACACATGAATGTCATAATCAGCATCCCGCATTCTAGTACATATATTCCTGAATCATCATTGCATCTCTACAAGCAGACGCCAGAGCAACTAAAATGTCACGAAGATTATGGGGTCGACAGCATTTGCGCATTAGTAGGGTACCCTGTTGTTCAAGCACCAGTATCAAGATTTGTCGTCGATGTAAATAGAAAAAGAGATGATTTTTCAGGTGACCAAGGAGTCATAATAAAAAAAGATTGGAATGGAGAAGAAGTGCTCAAAGAAATTCCCCCCCAACCCTTAATAGATTCACTTCTTGAAAGATTCTACGATCCTTACTATGAGCAAATATTCGGATATGTCTCAGAGAGAACATGTCCTTTTCTGATTGATTGCCATGCCATGGATTCTGAAGGGAATGCGTATAGCGCCAAAGACAGGAAACGCCCAGATATTTGCGTCACAACAGCCAACTACCAAACCTGCAATGAAGATATGGCACACATTATAGGAGATAGATTCAAAGGAGCGGGGCTTTCCGTCGATTATGATTTTCCTTATTCAGGCCAGAGAGCGAATATCATCAAGTACGCCCATTCTCTCGGAGCCGAATCTGTAGAACTAGAGTTCAATAAGAGACTCTACATGAACGAACATACCTTCGAGATGGACCTTCGCGCAATCAGAATTCTAAGAGGCTTGTTTCACAGCCTTGTCACCGACCTTTCTTCGGAGGAGACCAAATCTGTCGAACCTGAGCTTTAGGATCCAAGAACAATTCTACTACTGGGCTTGTTATTGCTTTGATGACTTTGCTCTTTCTCACAGCTTTCTTCAACTGTCTCTCTAGAGTTCTTCCTAGATCCTCGTATAGTTCAGTATCACTGTAGTACATTTTCTTCTGGAGGCGCCAATAAGCAGGAGAACCCCTCTTTGCAAAGACTATGTAGCCACGTTCCTGATCGTGTTCAGCCATGGCTTCTTCCATCATCTCATAATCAATAAGGAAGGCGCCAGCGGTCTGGCCGCTAGGATCCATAACGAGTATATCATCTCCTTCAACGCCGACACCCAGGACAAAGTGGCCCGACCTGGATTTCTTGTCAGGGTAAAGAACTGGTTTCTTATACCATAGAAGAACAAGCGCCCCATCAGAGAACCAGAGTTTTAGTTCGTCCCTCAAGTTGTGAATGTCTCCATAACTAATCACCTTACCAGTCACTGCATTATTTGTTGCTTTCTTGACAGCGTTAATCAAGTCTTCAGGATTAGTTCCGAACTTCTTCGTCCAGTCATTGGCATATTTCTTCGGACGAATCTTAAGTTTCGAGAGCTTGGCTATCTGACTCTGAGTTATATCGTATCCGAAAAAACTCAACATCATAGAAATGCTCGCAGGACCACAATGCGATTTAAGTTGAACCACGTGTTTAGATATGAGAGTTGAAAGTTTGCTAATATCACTTCTTGTTTTTTTCAGAAGCAGTCTTTCTTTCACCACTTGAGTGTTCGGGATAACCATCTTGTAATTGTCTTTCGTATCAAGGACCACACCATGAGTTGTGACTGCAATGACCTCTCCTTCTTTCCCGTCCAGCTTGATCTGCTGTCCTGGCTTGAGTATGTTTCTGGAAATATAGGCGCTCAGCACAAAGTTGGCCAGGTAGTCTTTGAATGCATAACCTATCAATGCTGCAAGAACCACAATGAAGACAAACGTTATGCCTAGAGCGAGGGTCTGAACCATCTCAGCAGGGACGCCAATCAACTGCAGTGAAAGCACAACGAATATCAGAATTGTGAACATCTTCACTATGTTGAGAAAAAATTCAGCGGCCTCAAGAGAAATGTCTAGTTCCTGAAAAAAAACACTCGTCGCCCTGAAAACTATCCTGCAGATGATATGGAATAGCACAGTAATGATTGCGTACCCAACGAGCCACACGAAGAATATAATGATGGCTGTGGGAATTATCCCTAAGAATTTATCCCACAATGCATCGGCTATTTCAGGACGGAGTACTTGGACCACACCTACAAATGCAGCCAGTATCACAACCAGCTGAAAAGATCGAAGCCACTTAGATAGGTTTCTCTCGTTTGCAAAGTTCCAACTCTTATTTGTTCTAGAAATCAACATACAGATAAGTTTTGCAAACACGCCTGCCAGAACGACTCCTCCTATGGCAATCAAGAACTCTGCAAGCGTCGCTCGGACAATCATAATCTCAGGACTATGAGGAACTATATATTATTTGTCGCTCTTCTTGTCCCAGGTAACGAAGAATATTGCCGCTAAAAAAACAGATATCACTATCGCGAAGGCCAAAAACGTGTCAGTAGTCAGGAATTCAAGCCACGGAGGAAGAACAACCCCAAAATTCTTAGCCAACACAGCCAGAAGGATAGTATCAGGTATTATGAGATCCACAAAGATAAGCACGCCGAAAATCTTCGTGAACAGTCCCTTGCTGTACTTGACACCCACCAAGGCAAGCATGAGCAGAAGACATATCGTGATTACCATGATGAGCACCACAGAAGGTATCATGATGTTGATGATTGGGACCACATCAGGTCTTGTTCCTAATATGTGAGGAAATATTACGAGAAGACCCATGCACACGCCGATAACTGTGTCGTACTTTCGCTCCTTCCATATCTTGATTTTGTTCAGAAGTCCTGTAACTATGACAAAGACCATGAAGAACGGGCCCATGGCTTCGTAGAAGGCTTTTCCGAAGACGTCAAGTGTGAGCATGATAAACAATTCACATACGTCGTTAAAAACTTATTCGTCAAGCTGCCTCTCCCATAAATGATTTTGATAGGATTATCATTTCCCGAAGATTTAAAATAACAATAGCATAGAGGGCAATAAGAATGATTACAAAAGGATACGTTAAAGAATTATGGCACTTATATGTCGTAGAGTTTCTAACTTCCTTTTACTTTGCTAGGGCAATAGTGATATTATTTTTTCTCTCTAAAGGTTTATCTTTGGCTCAAATTGGGTTTACAGGCACAGTGATATATGGGACGAACATGATCTTTGAATACCCTTCAGGAATATTCGCAGATAAATATGGTAGAAAATTAAGCATTCAAATCGCGAGTATAGGCGCAGCCATTGGATCTCTAGTTTATGCTCTCGGACCCGGATTTTATTCAATAATAATCGCATCAGCAATATGGGGTATGTCTTGGTCATTCTTCTCAGGATCAAAAGAGGCAATTACCTATGATAGCTTGTATAGTATCAAAAAAGAAAAGCTCAATAAAGATGTGATTGGATTTATGGATTCCATAGCATTTCTTGGGCTGATTATCGCTACATATGTTGGACACTTCCTATATCAAATCGATCCAAAATATCCGTTTTTGGCAAGTGCAGTAGTTTATTCTTTGGCGGCTTTCGTATTCGCTTCATATAAAGAACCAAAACAACACAAATCTGCAGAAACACTCGATGTGAAAAAAGCGTTCAAAGAAGGAGTTGCGTTAATATTAAAGAATAAAACACTCTTTTATGTGTTTATTTTATCTATTGTTGTTTTCTTCTTCGAACATGCATGGTACGAAACAAACCAACCTTTGCTTTTAGAGGCAGGATTACCTAATAGTTTATTGAGTACCTATTTCGTTATCGGTTCAATATTGTGCATGATTGGAGGAGTTTTACTCCCTAAACTTGTGCATTCATTAAAAATCAGACGTTCTATAATTGTTGTAATTGTGCTTCAATCAGTCGGGTTATTATTCATATCGACAAAAGCAATATTATTTGTCGCGCCATTCTCATATTTTTTAATCATCAGCCATTTAATGTGGAGCTATATTGATGCAGACATAATCCATAAACATATCCCTTCAAAAATCAGAGCAACTGCAATGAGCGGAAGACAATCGATGATCTCATTTGTTTATCTTCTCAATCCTTGGATAATGGCATATCTTGTTCAGACATTCAGATGGGTCGTATTCGTATACTCTGCAATTGCAGTGTTTGTAATCGGAATTATTGTTTTATTTATTGGGAAAGAATACCTAAACAACTCCGATAGCCATTAAGCCTTTTGAGTTTTATTCTTACCTGAATAAAAAAATTCGGGCGGAAAATCTCCGTCTTTTCTAAAGAAGCACTCTTTAAGCACACAATAATTTTCAAACAATGCTCGGACTCTTATCCGCAATCTTAGCAGGAATCTTTTCAGGCATCATTACAGGCCTCACACCCGGCGTCCACATCAACCTTGTAGCTGCTATACTGCTGAGCGCTTCAGTTATTCTTTCTGAATACACATCTATGCTCAACATTGCGGTGCTGATTGTCAGCATGAGCATCACGCACAACTTCGTAGATATGATCCCTGCCATATTTCTTGGAGCGCCAGAAGAATCGACAGTGTTAGGAGTCCTTCCCGGGCACCGCTATCTGCTGCAAGGCAATGGCCTCATGGCTGTGAAGCTCTCTGTTTGGGGTGGTCTTGTAGGAACTGTATTAGTTGTACTGACACTCCCACTAATGATTTGGCTTATAGGATTCCTAGCAGAAGTCGCGAATAGATTTGTGTTTTGGATTCTTCTAGGGTTTGTTCTGTTCTCAATTTGGAAAGACAAGAAAAGAGCTCTCGCAGTAGTAATATTCATACTATCAGGCATTGTTGGGTTCATAACACTGCGTCTCCCAATGAAAGAGCCCTTATTACCTCTTCTTTCAGGCATCTTCGGGATTGCAACCTTACTCTACAGCATCAAAGAAAATAACACTATTCCCGAGCAAAAGAACCTTCCATACACCGAGATGAGAAAGCTCTGGAAAGGGTCTATCCTAGGAACTGCCGGAGCCTTCCTGACAGCACTCTTCCCAGGCATCAGCGCCGGGCTCGCGGCAGGACTTGTTTCTCGTGGAGGAAAGCTTGGAGACCACGGTTTCATGATACTCTTGGGAAGTCTTGGCTCAGCAAGTTTTGTCTTATCTCTTGCGGCATGGCTCTCTATCCAGAAAGCAAGAAACGGAGCTATGGCTATTGCCGTAGAATTAGCAGAAGTAACGCCAAGAGTTGCTATAATCCTCGCAGCAATCATGCTCATCAGCACAGGACTAGCAGCACTAATAACACTCTGGCTGGGAAAGAGAGCAGCGCAATTACTCCCAAAAATACCCTACACAAAAACCTGCCTAGGAGTCATTGCATTCATTATCTTAATTGTCGCGTTAAGATCAGGATGGATAGGACTGATAGTTCTTTTGACGAGCACCGCAGTGGGACTTTTACCTGCCGCTCTAAAAACTGCCAGAGTGCAAGCTATGGGCTGTTTGCTGCT
>JAAOYH010000033.1 GCA_018221245.1 Candidatus Woesearchaeota archaeon | reverse complement strand
CTTTGGAGACTCAGAATAGGAAAATACCGTGCAGTTGTGGACGTGATAATAAAAGGGAAACGAATAATTGTTCTCAGAATAGGTAAGAGAAGCACAGTCTACGATTGAGCGAAGCTTTTTTATTCCTGTTTTTTTTTACGCTTCATATGAGACACAGAGAAAGACTCCATCTATCCTTCAAGCAGTTCTGGCACAGTCCTGCATTGATTGGTATTACTATACTAAAGCTCGTAGCCATATTCTTGGTCAGCATGCTATTCGGGCTTCTGAGCGGCGCTATCCTGGCGGGTGCAGGAGCAAACATGGCAACCATAGCTTCGGTCATGTTCATAGTGGAGCTGATAGTCTTCGTGATACTGAACGGATTCTTCTCTGCAGGCTTCTACGCAATGGCCAGAAACGCTATCCAGGATGGTTCTACCACTTTGAGTGAGTTCTGGCCAGGCGCAAAGAGGTACGGGATGAGATTCACAGGATACGTGGCCATAAGATGGATATTGATATCCTTGCTGATGATGCCCTTCCTATTCAGTGTAGTGGCTGACCCATCAGGTGTGATGCAGGCTCCGCTTACGCTTTCAGGATTACAGATAGCTTGGCTGGTGTTCTTCTTCCTTTCTACACTCCTGTTGGTATTCTATTGGCTTCTATGGGGTGAGGCTAGCCTGGTATTTGAAGATCTTAGCGTTTGGGCAGCCATCAAGAGAAGCTTCAAACTGGCTAATAAGTACGTGATGCAGACGCTCACGGTAATCTTCATCAGCCTACTGATGTTCCTATTGGCGTTCTTGGTCCTATTGGTAATTCTTGTGCCGTACCAGGCGCTCTTCGTGCTTCCAACAATGTCACCTGGCACTATGCCCCCACCATCTGTAACGGTTCTGGATGTAGTGATAGACTTCGTCACTTACATGATATTCCTCTCGATGTTCGTCGTGGTGGTACTGTTCATCTTCAGGACGTACGAGTTCATAACGAGCAGGAAACGCATCAAGAAGAAGGTCGCGAAATCTAAGAGGAAGCGCAAGAAGTGATTATTCGAGCGGCGTATCTTGAAGCAGGTCCAAATTGAGCTCCGCTGCAGCTACTGGAACAACCAATTCTGAAAGCTCTAGAACTCTTGGGTTGACTTCCCCGATAACGCCGACCTCTTCGCCTTTGATTAATAGGTGCGCACACCTGCCTGCCAAGAACCTGCCATCGTCGGCAGGGACATACTCTCCCTTGAGGCCGAGAGATAATAATAATGCATCAACAGACTGTCTGATTTTGGTGTAGTCTGTCTCGCCGGCTAGAACTATTCCTAAGCCTTCACTCTCATTCACTGCGTTTTTTGCGGGTGCGAAGACTCTTCCTAACTCGAACAGCATTTGTGGGTACTCATGGATCTTGTTTCTGGTTAGTGTTTGGAGTAGTCCTGGCAATATTGTCTTCCTTAGTGAATCGTGTTCTTCAGAAACAGATGACTTGAGCGTTACCACATCTTCTTCTTTGATGCTCTTCTGGAAGGAACTGTTCATCAGATGATAGTTCTTCGCTTCGAGCATCAGCTGTCCTGCCAAGATGCTCCGGATCTTGTCTGCAAAAAGAGTCGTATGAGATTCGCTGGCGACAGTGTTCACGTCGGGCAGGACCGGCTTGATATTGTCATAGCCTAATGCTATAGCAAGATCTTCTACTACGTCTATCTGATGCAAGAAGTCGACTCTGTAAGGAGGTATGAGTGCGTAGTGAGTCTCTCTTATCCTGCCATCTTGGAATCCTAGACCCATCTTAGCAAGCAGTGGTGACAGATCTTCTTTCTTCAGCTCTGTTCCTAATCTTCTGTTCACATAGTAGCGGTAGAACTCCTGTTTAGTTGGTGACATGTCTGGAGTCACTACTGGTTTTCCGCTGTAGATCACATCAACTGTCTGGATGGTGGCACCCATATCTGCTAAAGCAGCGCATATTATTCTGATGATGTCATGACAAGTCTTGAAATCGTGTCCGGATGCCTCTATGAACACTTGTTTTGTTTTTTCAGTGACCTTGCCTGTGCTGTGGCTGTTGATTACTGGCGGCATGCTTAGGACATTGTTCTTGCCGTCGACAAAGAGCGGATACATTGGCAGTCCTTCTAGTAGATAAGCGAACTCCTTGCCTTTCGGATGCTTTTCTAAAATCTCTTTTGCGGTCATCTGCTTGGTAGATTCTAATGGCCTGAACTTGATCTTGTTTGGTGGCAATGCCTTGAACGTGATGTTGCCTTTGATGGCCTCCATAGGATAGACTCCTATCGCTGCCTTCTTCCTGTTCCTGCAGAACGTGATGTGTAGTTTTTCCTGAAGATCTATGATTTCTCTTAAGAGTTCATCGTTCAGTTTCAAGTTTTTGACTACTGCGCATGCTGTGTACGGCCGGATGTCTTTCGCTGAAGAATCTACTCGCACTTTCAGCTTACTCTTTGTGACGGTGTAGTTTCTAAGTCCTGTCTTCACATCTAGGAATGAAGATAATGCTCTGGTGAAGCCTGGTTGGCTCAGTAAATCAGGTCTATCTGGTGTGATATCAACTGTAAGGGCATCATCAGTCACTTCATCGACTTCTACGCCCATCATGGCTATCTGGTGAATGAGATCATCTGATTCTTGCTCGATTCCAATCTCTTTCAGAAGTTTTTGCTTGTTCAGAATGATGCTGACCATATAACCCCCTAAATAGGGCCCGCAGCTCGTGTATAAATACTTTACCCTATAGAATAGATGACTGGCGCTCTAGGAGATTTATTAACGAGTTTAGCCTTGTTGAGAAGATATAGGTATTTGTAGAGTGTGTTCTTACTGACAAAGATGTCTTTTTTCTTTAATACTGAAACAATATCCTCCACAGTCCCGGATTTTTTTTGAAGAATGGAGTGTATTAATGAGATTGATACGCGTGCGCGATAGTGGATGGGAAAAATTTCCTGTAGTTCCCCCCGCTCCAAGTATGATCCATCGATGAAAAACTGTAATGCTTTATGTTTTCTTGTGCCTGGTTCGAAGTATCTCAGCCATTTTTTGAGTTGTTCCTTGTCTCTTCCACTCCTTGACTCCAACAAGAAAGCATCTTTTACTGGACTGTAAGTTTTCTTCACGTTTATACAGTTCTTTTTCAGTATCTTCTCGATATCATCTATAATCATTTTGCTTTTCGATGTCACGGCAACCATTCCTGATGTTTTTACACCTCCATCAAACATCAGAAAACCTAGAACAAAAGCCCGTTCTTGTTCTCTCGTACGAATGAGTTCTGGCTTCTTAACGATACTTGATTTGGCACCTGGTTTTATGTCGAAAATATTCTCAAAGTATCTGCCTATGATTTTGCTTGTGAACCAACAATACCACATGTTATTCTGTCTGCAGTAGTAGACCCTTCCTGAGATGCCAAATGTTACTCTAATCCATGACTCAAATGCTTTTACCGATGTTTCTTCTCCATCTGTCAACTTTAATCTGTACGTGTACCTTTCTTTTTGCATGTATCCATCTGCAAGAAATGCGCCTACGATTTTCGCGAATGTGTGTGAGCATTTCTTCATTGCTTTGATTTTCTTACCTGTCTTATCGGGATTCGAGAATAGGTTCAACATCCAGGTGTTAGCTGTTCGTGATGAAATGTCTAAGAGCGTGCACAGTTCGATGAGAACAGGCAGAGGAATGGATGTACATTCTGATTTCAGTCTGATGAGATGCTTTTCAATGGTGCTCAAACCACAGAAAAGATTTTTAGCAATTTCTGTAGCGAGCACTTTTTGGGTTGATTTCTCAAGAGCTTTCAGGTATTTTTTTCTAAGTATTTCACTTCTTATTTCTACCCAAATCCAGCTTCTTGGGACGTCAGTTTTCGAGTGCAAATCGAACAGATTGAAGGTCATGAATAATAGAGAATTGTGGAGTTTATATCGTCTGTGGGAGAATGTCCAGTGGGATTAAGCTTGGGAATATTTGATGAAGCGCTTCATCTCTCTTAATTGCTTGATATCATTACGGTATAGGTCTCGGAGATCATGGATGTCAAAGTACTCCACTATTATTCTTTCCATTCCAAGACCCCAAGCAAGCACAGGGATCTCTTCTCCTATAAGTGTCTTGGTCACTTCAGGCCTGAAGATTCCTGCTCCGCCTAACTCTATCCACTGCTGCTTCCTATCATTCCAAACATCCACCTCAACGGAACAGTACGTGTAGGGGAACTCATGAGGGCGCAGCCTGATTTTCTCGAAACCCATCTTCGCGAAGAAGATCTTCAGATATCCTATGAGTTGCGCGAAAGTTACGTTTTTATCGACGACGATTCCCTCAACCTGGTGGAACTCGAACAGATGTTTCCAATCTAGTTTTTCATTGCGGAAGACCTTACTGACAGAAAAATATTTTCCAGGAAGATTCGCTTCTCCGTTTCTGATTTTCCAGAGAGTCTGTGCTGATAGAACTGTTGTGTGGGTCCTTAGCAATAATTGTTCTGCCTCTTCCTTGCTGTAATCATACTCCCATCCTTTGCTACCTGTGTTGCCGCCGTTTTCATGCACGTCTCTTACTCTTTCGAACGCAATTTTATCGAAGTTGGTTTTTTCAGGATGTGATAAGTAGAATGTGTCTTGGACCTCTCTTGCGGGATGATCCTGCGGGACGAACAATGCATCCAAATCCCAGAATGCTGACTGGCACATGTCTCCAGTCATCTCTTCGAAGCCCATCTCCACCCAGATTTTTCTGATGTAATCTATGGCTTCTTGTACGAAGTGTAACTTTCCTTGCGGAATTGAAGGAACATTAACAGAAACATCGTAGGCCCTATATTTTTTCTTCTTCCAGGCTCCTGTCTCCAAGTCTTCTTTTGTTATCCTTTCTTCGAACTTGAGCTTCTTTACATCTGTCTTTGCGAGTTCTTTGCCTAGTTCAGTGAGCTTGATTTTTCTACCTTTGTGCTCTTTTATGATTAGGTATTGTCTTCTTTTTCTGAGATTTTTTACTAGTTCTTGATCTTTCGCAGGAAGAGTTTCTAGGCTCTTGGATTTTCCTAGTTTCTTTAGAATTATTATTTCGGGTGATTTCTTTGCATCGAGCTTCTTGCCTTTTGCAGTTATTGTAAACTTCTTCCCTTTCATATTGAGAAGGCCTGCTTTCTTCAACAATCCGATACTGACTCCTATCTCTTGTCTGTCAAGGCCTGTTTTTTCCAACTGATCCTGAGTCTTTGCGGTCTTCTTTATGGCGAGAAGGAAGCGCATCTCTGGCATGCCTTTTTTGATGGCTTTCTTGCCGTTGACGTCTAGTGTTAAAGTGTGAGTTGTGGCCTGTTCTAGTGTTAGAGCTTTCTTGTTCTCCAGCCACTGGCATGCGCGCATCGCCTCTACTTCTTGGAGTTTCGCATTTTTAGCCAATGTCGAGAGAAGAATGCCATCTTTCAGGTGTGGTAAGACCTTTACCTCTAAAGGATGCAGTCGCGCCAGAATCTCTTCACTCACAACCCCCATACAAGGTAAGACTCACAAAGAGTTCTTAAATGTTGCTGTCGTCGGGTAGAACGACTATTCAGTGTAGACACTATTCTATCAGCTTGTAGAACCTATCGCGTTCGGAGGGAACGATGTGTGGGGCCGTGCCTCTGCGGGTCTTGAACGCCAGAGAACGAACAACCTCGATGAGATGGACAAATTTCATATAGTCTCCGGTGAGATGGGATCCGTCTTCTATCTCCTTGTACCCTTCCACGAACTCTTTCTCGGCTTTCTCATCTATGACGCTGCACAGCTTTGCGAAGCCCATTCCCTTGACTCTGTGCTCAATCCCTCCATCGTCGACAAAAATCAACTTGCTCTTGTCGTTGATCATTATGTTCCCGCCATGAAGGTCGAATACTTCAAGAGCTAATTGTACATCAATCTTTGAAAGAAGATGTTTGTGCAGTCTCTTTGCTTTATCGTGGGACTTCTTGTCGATCTCGCTCCTGTCCAACAAATCTGTAATTTGTTTCTCGAAAAAATGTATGTGTCTGTTCTGTCCTTCTGACTCGATATTGTTGATTTCGGCACAAAGCCTTCCTAGCTGACGGGTGTTCGCTCTCAGCTCTTCGTTCGTGATATCCCTGAAACTCTTCAGTTTCTCGAAAAGGACGTATTCTCCATCTCTCCCCAAGAATTTTGGGAAGTATTTTGGCACTTTTCGCACTATCTTTTCTATCATCTTGGCCCTTTCCACAGTACCACAATCCCTCAACTTGAACTCCTGGCCATCTTTAGTTTTAACGAAAAAAGCCTCACAGCTAATGGCGTTATCAGCAGAGATGGGTTTCAGATCCCCAATCTCCATCTTTGATGAGAACGGTCTATCCGTCAGGACCTTGTCGATATCGTGCTCGAGTTTCTCCACATTTCTAGAGTCGTTTCTGACTTGTTAAACTTTCTGGTTGAGCATTGTCCAGTTATTCATATAGGTCACTCTGGCTTATAATGAACACCAGTAACTTATTTAAAGTAGTCATCGTTCTGTTTCATCAGAAAGGGGTGAGTAATCCCATTTTGGGAGGTAGAACAATATGGTTGTTAGGGACGACTTTTTGTCGAAACTTAGGAGATACTTTGGTCTTAATCTTTATGAGGTAAAGATTTGGACCGCGCTGTTGTCCAGGGGGGTGTCAACAGCGGGAGAATTAAGTGACATAGCCAATGTCCCCCGCAGCCGCAGTTATGACGTGCTGGAATCGCTCGAGAAGAAGGGCTTTATCGTGATGAAGATAGGCAAGCCTATCAAATACATCGCGGTCGACCCTCACGAAGTGGTGGAGCGCGTCAAGAAAAATGTGCGCAACGATGCAGATGTTGCTGTGAAGCGTCTCGATAATCTGAAGCAGACGGATGTAATCAATGAGCTGAGGAACCTGCACAAGACAGGGGTTGAGCTCGTGGATCCGACTGACCTTTCAGGCAGTCTACGCGGACGGCACAATCTGTACAACCATCTCGAACTGACAATCAGGTCGGCTGAGAAGAGCGTCACTATGGTGAGCACGAGTTCTGGTCTTCTCAGGAAGATCGAGGGTCTAAAGCAGACTTTCAAGGATGTCGCGAAGCGGGGCGTAAAGGTTCGTCTGGCAGCGCCGATGACCAAAGAGCTGCAGCAGGCTGCGAAGGAGCTCGAGGGCATCGCTGAAGTACGTGACGCCAAGGTTAATGCGCGTTTCGTTGTTGTAGACGGCAAGGAAGTCGTCTTCATGGTGATGGATGATCAGGATGTTCACCCAACTTATGACGTGGGCATCTGGATTAATACGCCGTTCTTTTCATCTGCTCTGGAACAGCTCTTTGATCTGGCCTGGAAAGAGATGAAGAAAGTAAAGGCCAAGTAAGGCATTCTTTTTTTTATTTTTATCTTATGTCTTCGCGAAAGAGATGGGCGGCGGCCGTGCTGGCAGGGACTATAGGGTTAGCTTCGCTATCAACTTTGCCGACGGTAAAGCGTGCAATCACAGGTGTATCTCAGGCTCAGTACAGGTATATGACTGGAAAAAACTTGCCAGTCAACATTCCTGATGATTGGAACTTCATTCCTGGTGCGTTAAGCTATGGTTTTTTTCCGGATCAGGTGAAAGTAATTTCTTGGAACATCTGGAGATCAGTAAATGAGAACGCGGTAGTTTCAGCACTTTCGAATTATCTTGAGACCCATAAGCCAGACGTGCTATTACTGCAAGAGGTCCCATTAGATTTCTGGAAGAAAGAAAGCCTCAAGAAATACCTGGATGGATATGATCTGCTGTATGTTCCGACGCACACGGAGAAAAAAGAGGGTTCAATGAAGGACAGAAGTTATGGGATGCTTACTGCAACAAGACACCCTGCTATGGACCGGAAGGTCTTTCCTCTTCCGGAGATGAACAACAAACCATTAGGAAACATAGCTACAGTACAACGCTCCCTTCCGTATATTAAATTACGAACTGAGACTGGCACTGTTGGAATCTACAACATTCACTTTGAGCCCTGGTCACCGCCATGGTTGAGAAAGCAACAGTATGCACATCTTGAGAAGATGGTGGATGCACAGAATGATGACTTTGTTATTGTTGGGGGTGATTTCAATCCTACCTCTTCGAGGTATTTGGAATCGGGATTGAAAAAGCTCAACCTAAGATTTGATAGTGTTTTTCCGAATTCTAAGTTCGGTCTGGATGATATTTTCTCGTCGGGAGAAGTGGTGGGGAATAAGGAAGGATTGTACGGCTCGGATCATCATCTGATATTTGGATTTATCAAGTTTTAATCACATAGAACAGCTCATTCTCTGTGTTGAAGGTTTCCCACTTCAGATTTTTACGCTTCAATAATCGCTCAAACCAAGTCCTGGATGCTTTTGCTATTGTTTTTTTACCCCCTAGAGACCTGGTTGGAAAGCTAGTTACGATGTAAGGCGTAGTGATGTTGTCGAATATCTTGTAGCTGATGTGTCTTTCTACTTCTTCTAAAGAATCCAATAGTTTGAACAGGAACGTGACGTCGCCTTTGAGATTTTTTATTTTCTCGTAGTCCTTTGTAAGGTCAAGTCTCAGAGTCTTTCCAGGAATGTCAAGTGTGTCGAAACATGTCTGCAAGAACTCCATGTCGGCTGTGCTGATATCTGTTGCTATCCATTTGGGAGACCAGCCATGACGTTCCATGTACTGATGACTGAGTGGATTGAGTCCACAGCCAAGATCTATTACTATGTTAGGGGCGGGCAATCTTTCAGATAGCTCTTTGTAGATTATGTAGTAGTCCGCGAGGCGTTCTTTTGTGCTGGTGTGAGTCTGCAAGAGTTCCCCAACCAGCATTTTTTGCCTATCAAGGTCAGATTCTTTAGCAATCATATTCAGGAGCCCGTATCTGTCGCCTTTCTGGAATACCCCGTAGACGGTCCTTAGAGATTTTCTGAGATGTTTCAGCATCTCTTTGTACACTTTGCTTCGCGTGAATTGCTCAATAGTCTTGCTGGCTGCCAGTTTCTCCAGGATCTTAGGATGTGCTTCGAAATATCTCTCTAACTTTTCCTGCACGTACTGGTCATCCAGATTCTCAAGCTCCTTTTTGGACTTCACAAGCTTGACGAGATCCTCTATTGCCATCGCTTTACGCCGACGGCGCCTCCTAACCCGTCTATCTTAGACATGGCGTGCTCAGTGCTCAGAAGATGGACAGACGCGCCCACATCCGAAGCAGCTTTCATCAGCTCTTCCAGCTCCTCGAAATTTCCCGAGTCACGCCTCTTGGAAATCTCATGCTCTGTGACTGTGAGTGATGTTATGTTGCCTTCAGAGATGGCTTTCTTGAGATCGTCATGCCCATAGATTAGCTTGTCCTTGCCGAGCGCTTCCATGAGCTCTTCTACCATTATGGCTTCCCTGGCTGAGCGCTCGCCGTCTAGAGCCTTCTGGAGCTCAGGTCTCTTGAGAAGTTCAGGAATGGCTGCCTCTTCTGCTCCGCTCACGGATGTGAAAATGACTTTCTTGGATATATCTCCCTTGAGCTCTTTCTTCAGGTACTCGTTCCAGAAGCTCGGGCTCGCTGCAACGATTCGGCTGCTCTTATGGCGTGCATCCAGCGATTCCAGGTGCTGTACTATATCATTGTAGAACGTGTGCTGCTTCTTCTCGTCAAGGCCTTTTTTGGGGATGTCTCCCTTGATGTCCAGGAGCTTCTTGTGTCCGCTAGGTGTCAATAGGAAGAATAATGCGCGCTCCCTGTCGAAAAGCACGAGAAGGGTCTTCAGCCTTGCGCTCTTCACAGCTTCGTCAAGCTTCTCCTTGTGGAAATCCAGCCATCTGTCCTTTACGAGTGTGATTTCGGTACCTACAGAGATATCGAGGCCGTGATGGCTTCCTCTAGGAACATCCTCTGAGCCGTCCACTACGTCGCCGGATATCCTAAGAGAAGAGCCTTCCAACTCGTTACGTGCGACCTGGATGGCTACCCAGACGCGCTTCTTCACGACGCGTACCTTGCTGTCTGCCGAACCGAGCTTGAACTTGTACTCGCTCTGACCCTCTACCCTATCCTTATCGTCAATAAGGGTGTGGAGGTACCAGAGATCGTCACCGGTCTCGGGCATCAGCTTGACGCGACCCTGCTTCCAATCCCTTTGCAGAATCTTCATCTATCGAGGAAAACAAAGAGAAATATTTATATATGCCGCTTGGCCGGATTTGAGCTATGACTAGGCAGCTCTCTCGTCGAGCACAAAATGCATCCGGCGCAGCGGTTCTCGTCGCGACCATCGCGGGACTCATTATCCTATACCTTCTTTTCCTGTCTCCAGAGGATAGAAACGCACTGCTTTTCGGTGAGGATGGATCAGGAGGGTTCAACAATTGGAACTCAGGATACACGGGAGGGTATAACTCAGTCAACTATGGATCTGTGCTCATCATGACCGAGACACCGGGCTCCTTGAGGCTTCTCAAATCCCCTGTGATGGAACATTCGATTCCAAGCGCGACGATATTCACGCGGGTGATGACCCAGGAGATACAGAGTATAGACACGGCAATCGTGAAGAATGGCGTATTCGCCAGGAGAGACCTGGACATATCCTTTCGTGCTAACAAAGCGGCGGGGCGTAACTACTTACTGAGCTTCAACGTAGACCAGTCAGGGTACGGTGCTCTAGCAGTCTACCTGAACGGCAATCTTCTCTACGAGCGGCCTGTGAGAGAGAGAACTCCTCAGCCCATACCTCTTCCTCTGGATTATATCCAGGACGGGGACAACAAGCTTACATTTAGGACTACAGATGTTGGGATAGCTTTCTGGCAACCGAACACGTACATCCTTCATAACATACTGATTAGCGGAGACCTAATAGACACTTCTGGCTCTGTGAGTGAGCAGACATTCAGCATCCAGGAGCGTGAGATAGCAGGATACGAGCAGGCTCGCCTAGAGTTCGTCCCAGATTGTGACCCTAGGAACTCAGGAAGACTCACGATACACATGAACTCGCGCATGGTACGTGATGAGTACAATATGAGCAGGGTAATTCCTAATCTGCTCTACACAGGGTTCATCGATTGCGGAATAAGATTCACTACAGATATTCCTAAAGACTTCCTCAGGGAAGGTGAGAACCGCCTGCTGTTCGCCTCGGATGGAGGACAGTATGTAGTTGACAGAATCAAGGTTGTCGTGGAGATGACTGAGAATGACTATCCTGTCTACTACTTCAATTTGCCAAGAGATATGTTTGATATCGTAGATGCGGGAGAACGGTTCATCCGCCTGACGATGAGGTTCGCGGATTATAGAAATGTGAAATCAGGAGAGGTCATCATAGATGGCTTTGTTCAGTCTTTCAGCACCCAGGATATCTACTACCAGGCAATCATCGACCCTGCGATTCTGAATCCGGGGCCGAACACGATTCAGGTGATTCCGCATATAGACCGTTTGGACATATCTGAACTGAGGATCGAGCTGGTATGAGTATGCATGAATTATCCTATCACACATGAGGTGAGGAATTTCTTCGAACGAGGTGGTAGGCTTGCCTGACGATTTCGACAAGAAGATTAAAGAGGCCGACGAGAAGGAGAAAGCGGCTGAGGAGTATGAGAAGAAACTTCAAAGAGAGATAGAAGAGGAACTCCATAGGAATAGCAATGCCCAAGAAAGTATGGCAAGATCTCAGGCTTCAGAAGCAAAAGGCGAAAGTAGACTAGCAGATGCTGCAGAAAGGCAGGCAATAGCAGAAGAGAGACGGGCAAAAGCAATGGAGGATAGCCTGAAGCGCGGAGTAACTCCAGGCGCTACACCTGGAACTGCAACACTCACAAGGAAAGGGGGAGGGGGTAAAGGCAAGAAGTCTAGCAAGGATACTATGTCCTTGGCGGAGCTGTTCTTTTTCATAGCATTGATGGCTCATATGTTGGTGTATATCTTTTCAGGTGCTCCTAAGTTGCTAATGCTTCCTGTCTATATCGCGATGTCAGGTTCAATTGCTATTGCCTGGTTCTTTGTATCTGGAGAGAGGCGTGTTCAGAGCTTGGTAGGTATATCTTTATTCGCTGCTATGGTGTATATCCTTCCAGAGATTACAAGTACTTATCAGTCGTATGATGCAGTCAATATCGTTTCTGGGTTTGTAGCACTATACATCCCCATTTGGCCTGTATATTTCTGGCAGAGAATCGCTCAAGAAAAAGAGGGTGCTGCGAAGGCGTTCAGAATCTATATATTTGTTGTAGTTGCTATCCCTCTGATAATTGTATTCATGTCTGCTGCTACTGGCACAGGGGTAGACCTCATGCCTGACTGGCTTGACCCTGCAGAGAATACTGTAAATCCTGTGACTGGGATGTGGACCCTTCTGTGGGAGAAGTTCAACTCTTTAGGAGACAACATCTATGATGTATACAACCAGACACTCAATCCAGGAGCATACTATACAGGGAGAGTAGAGAAGAATTCCAAAGGGGAAATGGGGGTGGTAATAGAGAATTTCAGGACTATAGACCCTGAGTTCACGAACACGAGTACTGTGGTGCTCTATGGTAGCGTGTATGCCAAGTCATTCTTGGAGGAGAGCGATAGCGTCCGGGTAATGCCTACATGTGTGGTGGAAGGTCGCGATATCCAGGAAGCAGTGCCTGATCCTATAATCCTAGATATTCCTTACGGAACATCCGGGACTTTCGAATGCACATTCCTGAAGCCTTTCCAGAAAGGGAACTACAGAGCCAAAGCCCAGGCCACATTCCCATTCCAGACATGGTCTTATATCACATACACTTTTGTGGATGACGAGCGTGTGAGAAACATGGCGAGACAAGGATTAGACGTCAGGAAAGAATTAGACATAGATGCAGAGCCCGAGGCGATATACACTTCAGGTCCAGTATCTCTTGGTATGGGTGGGACGCCGCAGCCTATTAGGATAATCCAGGAAGACCCTTACTTACCAGAAGGGACCAGGATAGGGATAATGCTAGACCCTCAAAGAGGAGGTGGCAGTCTAAACAAGGTAGATAAGTACGAGCTCAAGGTCCCGAGACCGTTCTACGTATATGATTGTGATCGTTGTAAAGACAACTATGAAGTGTGTGGCCAGGAACAGGACGAGAATGATCCAGACTATACTAACTACATTTTCACGAATCTGGAGACGGGGCCAATAACAGGATTCACTAGCATAACATGCAAGCTAGGTATAGATGACTCCCAGCAAGCCATGAACCTCGCAAATCTAGGCGACAAGGTCATGAGGAGCTTCATCGCCGTAGCACACTACAAGTATACTATAGAAGAGAGCTCGGTGGTGAGAGTCAGATGAAATACGTGTTTGCAATCATAGTCTTGCTTCTCTTTATGACTGCTTGTGGACCAAGAAATCTAGATTTCGTCAAGTACAAGGGCACAGAGGGTCTTGTCATTGAGTTCGCAGAGAACGCACCTCCTGAAAAGGTATACGAAGCAACGCTTTTCCCAGTCAAGGTGGAGATAACAAATGAGGGCGCGAGAGACGTGCTGTACGACGACATGATTCTCCGCTTCGCGTCCGACCCTCTATATGTACAGGAGAACATCAACTATCCTTTTGATTTCCTATCGCTTGACCAGGATCATGAGAGCATACCTGGCAAGAGTTTATCATTCCCAATAGGAGATAAGCGATTGTTTTCAATACCTATCGAGAGCAGCTTCGCAGTCAAGCCCATATATGGTGCCCGTGAGAGCCCCACGACACAGATAATAACTAGCCTTTGTTACAGATACACAACAACCGCAGGGGCTGAGGTATGCATCAACACAGACATATATTCTGATGGCGCGAGACAGCAGGCCTGTAACCAAGTTGACATAAGTTTTTCGGGCGGTCAAGGTGCGCCAATAGCGATAAATTACATAGAGGTTATGTCCTTCCCAGTTATTGATACTCTTCTTGGTATAGAGAGCATTAGGCCACACTTTGTGATTCACATGAAGGATGTTGGTGAGGGTAGAATAATAGGTCATGATGGGCTCGAGATGTCTACTGCATGTTTCCTAAAGGACATATCTCCTGATGAAATCAACACAGTCAGAGTGCAAGCATGGCTTCTTGATACTCCTCTTGAATGCCAGCCTAGCGAGTTCGTAAAGTTGCACATGGGAACTGGAGAGGTCAGGTGCTCAGTCCCTGTGAATGAATTGACCAACCCAATTTACCAGAGAAAACAGAACTTCGTCACGGCGCTTGTAGTGAACTTGTCATACATCTATACTACTACTGCAACCGCGGATTTAGAGATAGTCAGAGTTCCAGGAACCCAGAGGCCTGTGATTCCTGAGTTAAATGTCTACGCAGATGGACAATATACTGGTTACATGTACAGAGGAGATGATATTGTAAAAGACGATCAAGGATATGCTTACACAGAGTGCAGGTATTATGCTGAGCATCCTGATGAGGCTCCCTCTGAACTTAGAGGTATCAATAGCGATTTCAGCTGTGCCTGCACATTCGACAGGTGCGTACAGCTTAAGGGCTCAAACAGGTGCTTTGCAGGAGGATACTGTCCTGATGCACTGGAGTGTTGTACTGACGAACGGATTGTAGTATCTGAGGGTGAGCTGTTCTCAATCATGACGCCTGATGGGACCAGGGTTCCGAATGTTGGGCCTGACCCAAGCAAGCAACAAATCAATTCACTTCTTGAAATCTTGGAGAAGAGATATAGCCTTCCTAAAGACGTACTCAAGGCGATTGCATACCAAGAGAGTACTTGGGACAATTGGCCCTCAGGTTCTAATGATGGGGGCAAGGCGCATGGTATACTGCAGATTCACGAAGATTACCATCCTTCATATAATATCACGAAAGGAGAACAGGAAGCTTCCTACAACGTTGATTATGGTGCAAGGTATCTTAAGAGACTATACGGTCAGTATGGTGATTGGCCAACAGCTATCAAGAGATACAACGGAAACGATCCTGTAAAGACTCAACAATACTATGATACTATCAGATCCCACATGAATAATAAGCCTTGGGAGCAGTGGGTCTAGCAACATTTAAAAACATGACAAGGAGAGATATCGACGTGGTGAAGACGAGAACGATGGTCGTGGCACTCTTGCTCTGTGTGCTCATGCTCTCGGGTTGTACTTGGTGGGGTGGAAGAAACAATAACAGCAGAATTAACGAGTACGCGAAATACTATAAGGGTAGCGATGGCATTCAGGCCAGATACGTAAGCTTCCCGACGAGACTTTACTATTATGGAGCACAAGATACATCTGCTAACGACTTCACATTGGGTGTTGAGCTATGGAATAAAGGAGCGAGCTATAGCCGAGGAGGTATTTACATCTCTGGTTACGATCCAAACATGATAATGTTCGACGAAATCCCTATCAGGGATGGGGGCGTGGGTGCTTGCGGTATAGGTTTGGGCAATATAGGGTTTGGAGAGTACGGTGTGATCGTCAGGTGCGACGGCACAGAAGTCATAGCGGGCGACAGAACGAGCATAAGGATCGACAGCATCGCAGACCTCATCCGGGGCATAGGCGACCGCTTTAGCAAAAACTGGTGGCCATCAGACAACGTGGATTTCAGCGTTGGTTATGACTCATCATATGGGGAGAACTTCTTCTGGATAAACGTTGGAGACCTATATGCGAATGTGGAGTGGTACCAGAACGGAATACTATTAATCCAAATCCTATCAGGCATCAACTTCAACATAAACGGAGGGATAGAGTTCCTCTTGGCAGGAGATACGTACGAGTTCCCAGGAGGAGAATCGGATTTCCTAGTCTATAACGGGCACATAGTGGACTGGCCTATAGGGTTAGACCAGACACAGCAGACGTTCATGATGACTAGCTGCTATCTCTACACGACCTACGCCGATCCAGTAGTATGCATAGATCCTGCGCCTTTCGATGACGTCAGGAAGGTATGCTATCCAAGGAGCAGGACCTGGAATGGCGGAAATGGAGCTCCTGTTGGAATAACAAGCATAGAACAAGAGAATTCCCCGAGAAAAATCATATTCAGAATTAATGTCAAGAACATAGGCAGAGGAACAGTGTGGGATCCAGGGCAACTAGAGAGATGCAGCCCGTACTATCCTGGCCGCGTCACGTTGGAGCACAAGAACACAGTTTACGTCGGTGATGTTCGTGTAGGAAGCATAGGCCTCATAGGTCGTGGAGGAAGAGAAGGTATATCTTGCTATCCGAACCCTATAAGGCTGGACCCGAACACACAGGCAGGAAGCACCACTTGCACGTATCCTATACAATTCACTTCAATAAAATCAGCCTACCAGTCACCTCTAGTGGTGGAACTTTGGTACGGATATAGTGAGGTGCAGATGCGCCAAGTCACAATCAAACGCGTAGTTTAAAAACCGAAAAGCTTTTTATGAGGAAACACAAGGGTGAAAGACATGAAGCCGAACTACATCATTCCCATGATCATCGCACTCCTTCTATTGGCGAGCTGTGCTCCCCAATCTAGGGACCCGCGCGTGAGTCCGTTCATTGGCGGAAACATCGCGCTTAACCTGTACTTGCAGGAAGGCATGCCGCCTCCAGCAGTCTACGACGGTGGAAATTTCCCATTCGGGCTTAACATCGTAGCTGAAAACGTTGGAGAAGCAGATGTTGGACCTGGAACAGACAACCCGTATATGACTGCCAAGATAGAGGGTATCAACCCGTCTACATTCGGCACTTCAGATTCGGCGATGCACGCGACACTCCAAGAGTCCCTCTTGGGTTCCCAGAAGAACTTTGACGGGACTATCATCGGCGGTCTCGTCACTAGCTTCATCTTTGATGGGCTGAACTACCAGGGCAAGCTCCGTGGTAGCGACATCTTCACCCTGAGAGGAACGACTTGTTACGACTACCAGAACTGGGCAACTACTCAACTGTGCTTCAAGGCAGATATCATTGAGAATGTCCAGGACAGCACAATCTGTACCCTTACGGGCGCAAGAGAGTTCGTCCACAACTCTGGAGGACCTATCCACATCACATCTGTGAACCAGAACCCGCTCAACTCGGGCAAGATACAGGCAAACTTCCAGCTCCAGCACGTAGGCCCAGGAGAGTTTTTCGGCCGCGAGCCAGGAGAGGACTGTGACCCAAGCTTCAGAAACACGAACAAGTACAAGATTGAGGTCGACGTCAAGATGGAAGACCCAAGCGCAATTGTTCAGTGTGGAAGGCTAGGCAACTCCAACCGTGGAGTAATAACTCTGTATGCAGGAAGCCCTCAGACAGTCACCTGTACCATTACGGGTAGTAGCACCTCGACTAGGGTGTATACTGACGTGATGACCGTCCAGACCACATATAGGTACGGACAGTTCATTGAGCAGCCGCTGATTGTACAGAGCGTACCAAGCGAGTAAATTTCTTTTTTTTCTATTTTTTCTTTATCTTCTAAGTAACTTTTTTAAACGACCTGGGATTAACCATAGTTAAGACGATGCTATTACAACCCCAGGAAGTGGAAGTATTCTACATCCTTCCGACGATAAGGAAGGAACTGGCGGTAGCCATGAGGGCACAGGGAAAGTCAGGAAAAGAGATATCCAAGCTCTTGGGCGTCACAGAGGCTGCCGTGAGCCAGTATTTCTCCAAGAAGCGTGGAAAGCATGTCAAACTGCCTGATGAGGTCAAAGAGGCTCTAACAGAGGCTGCGAAGAGGATAACAGACACGCAGAGCATGATCAAGGAGACTCAGAAGATCATAGCGAAAGTCAAGGACAAGAGGCTCATCTGCAAAATTCACGAACAGCTAGAGGATGGCATCCCCAAAGGGTGTGATGTCTGCTTTAAATGAGCCTTCCCCTCATGCAGGAGTTCAAGATAGACCGTGAGAGGTACGACCACGCCGATAAGCACAAGCCTGCCTACGAGGCGCCTCCAGGGGTCACTGAAGATGTTGTCAGATATATCAGCAAATCCAAAGAAGAGCCTGAGTGGATGCTAGAGAAACGTCTGAAAGGACTGAAGCTCTACCAAGAGACAGGGTTCCCTGAGTGGGGACCTGATCTTTCTAATTTAATCAAAGACATGGACAAGATAAAGTTCTTCGTCCAGCCCAACGCAAAAGAGACTACCAAATGGGAAGATCTACCTGATGAGATTAGAGAGACATACGAGCGCATAGGTATCCCTGAAGCAGAGAAGAGGTCATTGTCAGGTGTTGGCGCACAGTATGATAGTGAAGTAGTCTATCACAACCTGAAAAAGGAATGGGAAGACCAAGGAGTTGTATTCACCAACATGGACACAGCAGTGAAGAAGTATCCTGATTTAGTAAAGAAATACTTCATGACATCATGCGTTCCCATTAACGATCACAAGTTTGTCATGCTCCACGCTGCCGTTTGGTCTGGAGGGACGTTCATCTACATACCTAAGAATGTCAAAGTGAAGATACCTCTCCAAGCATACTTCAGAATGAACGTGGAATTAGGCGGGCAGTTCGAGCATACACTAATCATAGCGGACGAAGGCAGCGAAATTTCTTATGTTGAAGGGTGCAGTGCCCCTCAATATGGAACTTCTGCATTGCACGCGGGGTGTGTGGAAATACATGTGATGAAAAATGCAAGGGTCAGATACTCATCCGTCGAGAACTGGAGCAAGAACACATACAACCTGAACACCAAGAGAGCTATTGTTCAGGAGAACGGATTGATAGAATTCATAAACGGAAATTTGGGTAGTGGAGTAACTATGCTCTATCCTTGCTCTGTATTAGTAGGAAGAGGAGCACGTTCAGATTCACTAGGAATAGCTTTTGCAGATAAGAATCAAAACCAAGATACTGGCAGCAAGGTCATACACGCAGCACCAGACACGTCTAGTACAATCACAGCAAAATCAATCAGCAAAGATGGAGGCATTTCAACTTACAGAGGACTGGTGAAAGTCATGCCTCGCGCAATTAACAGCAAAGTATCGGTAGAATGCGACGCTCTATTAGTAGGAGAGAACAGCACCAGTAACACATATCCGACGATGAAAGTGTTGAATAACAAGGTCGATGTTGCACACGAGGCAACTGTCGGAAAGATAGGCACGGAAGAGATATTCTACCTGATGTCTCGCGGATTATCCGAGGAGCGGGCAAAGCAACTGATAGTCTCAGGATTCATTGAACCGATTGTGAAAGAGCTACCCTTAGAATATGCGGTAGAACTGAACAAACTCATAGAGCTAGAGATGGAGGGGAGTATAGGATGAAACTTCTCGAACCAAAAAACGGCGAAAACCTAACTCTAGAAGTGAAGGAAAACGAAGAGCTCCTGATAATGGAAAGAGGAGAAGGAAAGTACTCAATAAATCTAACTCTAAAACCTAATGCAAAAGTCAAGTACTTCAGTCTCACGACGGGAAATGCAACTAGAAAAGCGTTATTAGGAAAAGACGCAACAATTCTCTGGGTGGACGCAGCACACGGGACTGGAGAGAGCCACACCCACAGTTCTTTAGAAGGCGAAGGAGCCGATGCGGAATTCCACAGTGTTCTGTTCGGAACGGGCACGGACAAGTTCAAGGTGACGAGCGAGATGGATCATAAGGCCAGTCACACCACAAGCAACATGCTAACTAGAGCAGTTATGCTCTGCGAGAGCCACGGAGAATACTCTGGCACAATAAGGATAGCTCCAAACGCAAAAAACTGCGATGCATACCAGAAAGAAGACACACTATTACTATCAGAAGAAGCAAGGATGGACGCAGAGCCAAATCTAGAGATACAAAACGAAGACGTAAGATGCAGTCACGGCGTCTCGATAGGACAATTGGACGAAGAGAAGCTATTCTACCTCAAAAGCAGAGGCATACCTCAGGATGTGGCAGTGAAACTGGTAATCAACGGATTCTTCGACGAAGTATTGGACAAGATGGGAGAGCACTCACAGGAAGTCAAAGAAGAGCTGCTCAAGAGGTTCGCATGAAAGAACTGTTCCCCATCTTCAAAGCTAATCCTGACCTGGCCTACCTAGACACTGCAGCTAGCAGCCAGAAACCCGACAAAGTATTAGACGCAATCCTGGAGTTCTACGAAGACGGTTACTCTAACGTGCATCGGGCTATCCACAGGCTTGGAGAGCAGGCCACGGAACGTTATGAGAACGCAAGAGAATCTGTGGCAAAACTAATCAACGCATCGCCAGAAGAGATAATTTTCACGTCGGGAACGACTGCATCGATAAACCTCGCAGCAAGATCATTAATCCCGACATTCGACTCAGGTAACATCGTGATAACAACAATGGAGCACCACGCAAACCTAATACCTTGGCAGCAGCTTGCGCACAAACAGGGTTTGGAATTACGAACAATCCCACTCACAGAGAACAAGCAGATGCTCGACATGGAGAAAGCCAGAGAGCTGATAGACAACGATACAAGAATTGTAGCGTTCACGCACGTATCTAATGTATTAGGAACAATCAATCCCGTGAAAGAGCTGGCAGGCATTGCGCATCAGCATGGAGCTATAGTATTAGTGGATGGAGCGCAGGCAATAGCACATCTTCCAGTAGATGTTAAAGAATTAGGAGCTGATCTGTACGCGTTCAGCGGGCACAAGATGTACGGGCCTACAGGTATCGGCGTCCTGTACGGCAACAAGGACTTGCTAGATAGGATGGAACCGCCATCATGGGGAGGAGAACAGGTAGAGAAAGTAACGATAAAACAGACCACGTTCACGAAACCACCACATAAATTTGAGCCAGGAACTCCAAACATTGCAGGAGCTATAGGACTCGGAAGTGCAGCTGAGTTCA
This sequence comes from Candidatus Woesearchaeota archaeon, assembly GCA_018221245.1. Classification (GTDB taxonomy): domain Archaea; phylum Nanobdellota; class Nanobdellia; order Woesearchaeales; family UBA525; genus UBA525. The sequence continues at coordinate 20,002 of JAAOYH010000033.1, read as the reverse complement.
TTCTAGAAATAGGATATGAAAAGATGCAGGAACACGAAAATAAACTGATCAAGCGCCTTCTTGGTCAATTCGAAAAACTGGAAGGAGTGACACTTCTAGGTCCAAAAGAAAGAACAGGAATCTTCACGTTCACAATGGACGCACACCCTCACGACATAGCAGAGTTCCTAGACAAGCAGGACATAGCCATCAGAGCGGGACACCACTGTGCAGAACCGTTGCACTGCCAGGAGCTAGGTCTAGATGCCAGTACGAGAGCAAGCATAGGAATCTATACAGAGAAAGAAGATTTGGATAGACTAATAGAAGCTCTGGAGATTTACGTAAAGACTGGTGGTGTTTTCAATCCTGATCAGGTGGGAGAGGGAAACCTTTCAGAAGAACAAATACTCCACGCTGAAAACATAAGGGAGCACGCGCGAAAGCCAAGGAATAAACGAATTATCCCAGAACCAACAGCGACAAAGATGGAGAGAAATCCGTTCTGTGGAGATGAGTTAGAAGTATCAGTTATCGTCGACGAAGGAAAGATCAAGGACATAGCGTTCCAAGGAAAGGGCTGCGCGATAAGCCAGGCAGCGATGAGTATGCTCACCAAGAAGCTGCAGGGAAAGAAGACTGATGAGATACTAACTCTGTCAGGTGAAAAGGGCAGAGAATATGTTACATCCCTGCTCGGAATACCTATCGGCCCAGTCAGGATGAAGTGCGCGCTTCTAGGACTGAGGACAGTACAGGAGGCCTTAAGATGAAACTAGAGATTAAGGATTTGCATGCTAACGTAGATGGGAAAGAGATTCTCAAAGGAGTCAATTTGGTGATAGAATCAGGAGAGTTGCATGCGATAATGGGCCCGAACGGCTCAGGAAAATCAACCCTGGCTAACGTTTTGATGGGGCATCCGAAGTATGAAGTTACATCTGGACAGATTTTTCTCGACGGAGAAGACATAACAGAGATGGAGCCTGACAAGCGAGCAAAGAAAGGTCTGTTCTTGAGTTTCCAGTATCCTGTAGAGATACCTGGTGTTACGGTAGAAAGTTTTTTACGAACAGCTGTCAACGAAATTTCAGATAATGATTACGATGTCGTAGAGTTCCATAAGCTATTGAGAGAAAAATTAGACGAGTTCAAGATTGATGACTCATTTGCAACCAGATACCTCAACCAAGGGTTCTCTGGTGGAGAGAAGAAACGAATGGAGATACTCCAGATGCTAATGCTTAATCCTAAGATAGCAATTCTAGATGAGACAGACTCGGGCCTTGACGTGGATGCTTTGAAAATAGTGGCGGACGGAATTAACAAGATGAAAGATCAAGGAGTATTATTGATTACACACTACAACAGGATACTCGAGTATGTCATTCCGGACAAGGTCCATGTGTTCAAGGAGGGAAAGATAGTGCGTTCCGGAGGGAAGGAGTTGGCAGAAGAGATAGAAAAAAAAGGATATGCTTAGAATTATCTCCATCTCCCTGCTTGTCTATCTTTGAATTCTTTGTCTTTTTTGATTTCTAATATTTTTCCATAAATCTCTTCCCACGATTTTACGGGCTCAGCGACTTTTTTGTTTATTTCGTGCTCGTTGTGAGGCCATATAAAATGGAATCTGTGCTTTACAGTATCTTTAAGCTCCTTTAGTTTCTTGATATCATCATCAATGAATACATCGAGCCCTTCGGCACGTTCAGTCTTTGGTGCTCTATTCACTGTGTATAGGGGGATATCTTTTACGCCTTGATTCCATAACCATTCTTGGGCAAGGTGACCCCATTCAGCGTTCCTTGATGTGATAATTCTGAATGTATTTCCTATCCATAATTTATTGATGTACTCAGCCATTCCATCTACGGGTCTCATAGTAGAATGGTACTCGGGACTGCCATACATATGACAACGCATATCTTCGTATTGTTTGTTTGTGAGTAATTTCTCTCCAAGTATGAATTTTTTTTTCATCTTTGCTGGAGGAATATAGATTCCGAAAAGATCGTAGGTCGCCTGCACTTTCATCTCGACAGCATTTGCGAGGACGCCGTCAAAGTCAAGTCCGATTTTCATGTTAATCACCTACTCCAGTGGTTGGTGGAGATATGTTTAAATAGTCGCTCACCAGTAACTGGAGAGTATGAGAGGACTTTTCGAAGAATGCGGTCTTACGAAGAACGAGGCACAGTTATATCTTGCGATGCTAGCGCTCGGAAGCTCGACGACAGGACCACTAATAAAAAAGACTGGCTTCCAGAGCAGTGTTGTATATCACCTAGTAGGACGATTGGTAGAGAAAGGTGTAGCGACATACGTATTGAAAGGAAAAAAGAAGTATTACTCTGCAACAGATCCTGAGAACCTGACACATCTCCTGTGCGAAAAAGAGGACCAAATCAAGAAAGCGCGAGAGGCTCTCAAAGAGTCCATGCCAGAACTAAGAGAGATGCAAAGATGTGCAAAAAAAGAGGATGTGGCCCAAGTCTATTATGGCGGGAAAGGAATCAGAACAGTAAGCAATGACGCACTCTCGAACGCCAAAGAGATACTGATATTCGGCGGAATAGGAAATTTCTCAAAAGTTTTACCTCACTACAAAAAGTTCTTCCAACAGGAACGCATCAGGAAGAAGATAAAGCAGAGAACATTGTTGTACGAAACACCAAAGAAAAATGACAAGCCATTCGAGAAGACCAGATATCTTGATCCAAAACATAACGTTCCATTCAATTTCCTAGTTTACAAGGACAAAGTGTGCTTCAATCTATACGAGGGGGAGCCTGTGGCTATACTTCTAAAGAATAAATCTCTAAATAAGGCATTCACTCAACTCTTCAACCAGTTATGGGAAACTGCCGACCAGTAGCTTTTTAAGTCCCGACGATGATTTTAGACCATGCAGCCTAGAAGAATGCAACCTTTCGAACGCAGGATGCTCATCCAACGGCTCCGCCACGTCAGAAGCAAAAAATCGAACATATCTAGGGTGCAGGAACTATACTATACTTTTGTATTTGCAGTCTCTTTCGGAGTATTATCCGCATTGCTCTCAGAACTCGTGGATAATATTGTAAGACTGAATCTAGAGTATCCTATCTGGTACGTGTGGACTGTCTTCATACTTTTCGGACTGACAGTCTTTGGTCTCATAATGATGTTCGTATCCCTTAGGGCGGAGCAGAGAGACATACAGATAATGGAGAAGAACTTCGAAGAGATGCTCCCCGAAGAGGAGCTATAATCACATCTTTTTCATAAGTCTATTCAGAAAGTGCTTAGGAAGGATTTCTTTGAACAGTAGCTTTCTCGCAGTTCTCTTGGGGATAGGGTAGAGGAATTTCCTCTCTTTGATGGCTTTTAGGATGGTATCAGCAACTTTTTTGGGTTCTAATCCAGAATCAGTCTTTGCCCAGGGGACATCCTTGAAACTCTCATTATCGAAGAAAGCAGTCTTAACCTTTCCAGGACAGACACAGCTCACAGATACTCCTTCTTCAAGCAGCTCGTAGTGGAGGCTCTCTGAAAACCCGACAACTGCGTGCTTCGAAGCTACGTATCCGGCCATCCTTGGAAATCCTGTAAGACCTGCTATTGAAGCAACGTTCACGATGCTTCCACCAGTCTCTTTCAGAGCGTCCAAGCACTCTTTCATGAAGAGCACTGTACCGAAATAGTTCGTGAGCATCTGGCCATTGATATTCTTGAGCGACATGCTCTCTGCAGCTCCATATACTCCGTAACCTGCGTTGTTCACCAGGACATCTAGGCGAGAAAACTTCTTCAAGGCATGGTTCACTGTATTGTGGACTTCAACAGCGCGAGTCACGTCGCACTGGCGCACGAGGCATTCGACAGCGAACTTGGAAACTTCTCTTTCAGTTTCGCGCAGGCGTCGCATGTTCCTTCCGACGAGAACCAGGTCGTATCCTTCGCTTGCCAATAGAAGAGCTGTTGATCTGCCAATGCCGCTGCTAGCGCCTGTTATAAGAGCCGTTTTAGCCATCTAGGGTCAGGCGTATGCTCTGGGTTTTTGAGCTTTTCGGCCCAAGGTGCATAGAAGTCGACATAAGCTTCTATACCAAACCTTTGCCCATCTCTTAAGCGTTGTTGGAGCATCTCATGTGTCTCGAGAAACCTCACATGTGCTTTTTTGTATGTGTCAGTGTTTAGAATTCCTCTTATTGGTGCCGTCCAGATTTGTCGTGCGTCAGCATTCATCTCTGATAGCGAGCAGAAATCTTCTTCCGAGATGAACTCGAGATCCTGCCAGTTCATGTACTGAGCAGTTCTAAGTCCTCTTCTGAAATCACGCGCGTGTTGGTATTCATGATCGACAATACAGCTGAGGATTTCCTGTTCTGGAAGAGATAGCAGACTGTCATTCACGAACACATTCATTTTCCGTCGGAAACGTAGATCTTCATTAGTCCAGAGAATAAATGTGTTACACTTCGTTAAATCTTCTCTTAAGAGTTGATTGATATGAGGGGGTTTTTCTTTAGGATATTGGCTTTCTAGGTATTCTCGAGCAGCATAACCGTGAAGATTGTAAACGAGTCTTTTGACGTTTCGAGACCAATGTCGAGAGAAAATATCGTCGAGATATTCTTGCGCCCCCATCAGTTCACTTCCAAATCTTCGAATACCTCTTCCATAATAGATGGTGGCCACCTGGCAAGAATTCCTTTTTTTATCTTATCATCTACGTCAGATGAGGGTTCTATCATATAGGCTTCTAGATATGCACGATTGAAAAGAGTCCTGGAATGTTCCATGGTGGGAGTTTTCATTAGTTCCTTTCTGCTACTAGCGTAGAGCGCGTGGTTTGAGGCACCGTAAGTCATTAGAAAATCCTTGACAAGCAGAGGATTGGCTGACTTCAACTCTGGGTTGAAGAGTTTTTCAGATGAGGGTAGTCTTATTCCGTGGTATGTGTGAATACTCATTGTGAGTAGATACTCCAATACTGTGCTCACCAGTTCAATCTCAGCAGTAGGTCTTAGGTTCTGGAATGCTCCTGACGTGATGCATATCTCTATAGGTGTCTTTGTGCCTATGAGATCTTTATCGTACATAAACATCGCTATTGGTTCTGGCTCTCCAAAATGAAGAAGTGTCCCTTTCTCTAACAGGTGAGGTCTGTTGCTTCTCAGGTGGTTGAAATAAATGTCAGAGGTAGGTGTATAGATTACGCTCTCGATAAGAGCGCCTGTTCGGGAGCTGAACAGATCACAGTAGTCTTCGCATGCAGCTGTGTCTTCTGTCATAGCTCTGTAAAACTGTTCTGAACTCATTTGATTGCCTCCATAATCTTGTTAGCTACAGATTCCATGTCAGGGTGCATGAATGCAATATCTCCTCGCTCGTTCTCCTGCATTATCTGCTCGCTAAGAGGTATCGTACCTATGTAAGGAATGCCAGTCTCTTCAGCCAATTGTACTGCCTTGTCTTTTCCGAACACGCTTCCTGACATGTTCTCTACCAGGCCGAGGGCGTTCACTCCGAACTGTTCACCCATTCTTATGCTCTTCAAGGTATCCATCAGCGCGTCCTTCTGAGGTGTTGTTACGTACATGACGCCTTCTATGTTTCCAAACTCTAACAGGCTGAGAGGAACATCTGCTGTCCCGGGAGGCATGTCTATAATCAGCATGTCTAGGGCACCCCACTCTGTGTTTGTGAGAAGATCGAGAGCCATCCTGTGCTTCACTGGCCCTCTGACTAGTACAGGGGATCCTTCATCATCTTGGGTGAGCCCCATGCTAACTACCTTGACTCCCTGGTGGTTCACAGGTAGAAATCTCTTCTTCTTAGAGAAGAACATGCTTGAGTCTATCCCTAGAAACTTGGGAACGTTAGGGCAGTCTATGTCCGCATCTAGTATTCCTACATCTAGTCCTTGGTGAGCGAGAGCGTAAGCGAGGTTCACTGTCAGGAATGTTTTTCCGACGCCACCCTTTCCAGAGTGCACTGCGATGATGCGTTTCACGGATTGGAGCACACTATCTGTTCTGCGTTTCTCATCCATCTCTTTAGTGTGGATATGATCTTCAGGTCTTTTAGGCTCCAGAGGTATTGGCATGGTTATAGGAATGAATCAGGTGTTAAAATGGTTTCTGAGGGCCAATTATTTAAGCTGGGACATATTGAACACACTGGATGGGTGAAATCAGGTTTGTTGGCCTGGATGATGTCAATCTTGAGCGTTCTATACAATCCCAGCTAGAGACTCTCACTGACAAGCATCTTGACAGGATTGGCTATCACATCAAGAACGATTTCGAAGTGATTCTGCACGCGAAAGCGCATAATGATACTGGTGAGAGAACAAGGCACGCAGTCAATGTCAGGGTCAGCTACCCTGGAGGTACTGTGACTGCGGGGAAAGATGATTGGGATTTCTTGGTGGCTGTGAGGCAGGCGTTTGATGCTGTTGATAGGCAGTTGGCCAGCAGATGGGAGTAATCTCTTAAGGTGGGGTGTATTATTGTTAGTATGCGAAAGCTATGGCTCGCGGGATTGCTCGTATGTATGCCTTTGCAGGCGGCAACTATAGATGAGATAGCTGACGCGTACAAAAGTTCTGGTGCTATAGAGAAACTGCTCTATGTAGATGGCTCCGAGCAGAGAATGTATCTTTACGATGGGGAGCGTGTCCAGAGAGAATACTTTATTTCTACCTCTAAATATGGGTTCGGTGAAGAAGAAGGGAAAGGACATACGCCCACCGGTCTTCATGGCATCAGCAGTTTTCACGGCAAGGATGTGCCCTTTGGAGCTATTCTGGATGCACGCGAATGGAATGGAGAGATTGCCAAAATCTATACAGATGAAACTGATATCGAAGAGGATGTTGTGACGACTAGAGTTATTAGGCTAGATGGGCTTGAGGATCATAATTGGAATACTTACGATCGTTTCATCTATCTTCATGGAACTCCTGAAGAAGGTCTTCTGGGGACTCCTGCGTCTCACGGTTGCATAAGGATGCGCAACGAGGATGTGATGGAGCTTTACGAGCTAATATCTAAAGAAACATTGGTGTATATCTCAGAAGACTAGTCTGTCTCTTGCATAGAAGGTGTCTCGAATCCGAAATCGAGAGCCAGCTGGTTTAAATCGAGTATGCCTTGTCTCTGTGAAAATGTCTCATCTAGTTCGTGCCAGTGGCTTATTCGCGACTCTCCGAGTTTCCAACTAAGAAACACGTCGCGGTTCTCGAACTGTGTTAGGAAGTCGACTATGCCTAGGTCCAGGTCGCGGACATAGCAGCCGAGCTCCTCTAGTGCCTCTAGTTTCCTGGTGAGGCGTCCTGCTATGGCTTGGAGGCGTGGCTTCTCATGCTCTAGCAGTGTAGCGTCGTAATCGTAGCCTGCAGCGATTGTCTCTATCTCTCTCTTTAGTCTCCGGGCTGATTCCAGAATTGGCTTGACGCGGCCGAGCCTGGCGTCAGCTTCCTCTATAGTTGTGTAGTCACTGTACATCGTTATCGCTGTATGCTAGTAGCCATTTTAGTATATTATATTTATAAATGTTCCGGGTATTTTCGTGAAAATGGAGCTTTTACGTATTGTTCCTGGTCACCGGAAGGCAGAAATACCTATGTACAACAACGCGATCGATGGCGAAGAAGAACCTTGAGAAGGTTATTGTTGTGCTCGCGGTAATAGGGGCACTGATAGCTGCCTATGGTGTTGCATTGCACTACTCTCCCGACTCGAGCAGCTTCTGTAATATCTCTGCAAACATCAACTGTGATAAGGTAAATAAGAGTCCGTGGGCTACTTTTTTAGGGGTTCCTGTGGCGTTGTTAGGGATGCTTGCCTATCTTGCTGTAGTGTTGCTCGTGCTGAAACGTAACCTGGTGAGGAAGATCACTGCATTCACTAAGAAGGACTATTGGCAGTACCTTACGGGAATTGTGGCTGTAATGCTACTTTTCCAGGTTTACTTGACGTGGGTAGAATTATTCCTTATCAAGGCCTACTGTCTTATCTGCCTAGGATCCCAGCTAATAATTCTGGTTCTATTCGTAGTCTCCTTCATTAAGTTCCGTAGATTGTAGTTCTTTTAGCTCCTCGTTGCAGGGCCTGACCCATCCTACTTGGGAAGCATCGCCGTATGGGCGCTTTACTTGTTTGGCATGACGTATGTTAACGAAGTCTTCAATGAGGCGATCATCGTCTACTTGGGATTGGCGTTGCTCTTCCTGCTTGTAGAGCTTTCTACCAATGGCTATGCCTGTTGAGAACACGGCCAGAAAAGCTGCGCCGAGCGCCATATATTCTGGGGGGATGGTGCGTCCAATCCTTTGTTTATATTTGTCGTGTGTGAGCGTGTCTATTCCGTACATAGTATCAGGACTGAAACCACCTATAAAAACCTTGAAGTATCAAAAATGATACTATTTTCTACAATATATATTTTCAATATAGATATATTGGAATAGCTACATCCCGTCGAGGATAAGTATAAATACGACTCGACACCTTGAGACGATAGGTGGTGGTGTTTGGATAGAGAATACGTCAGAGTGAAAATAGACTTGCCTTCTTTCCAAATGGATGTAAAGAGTAAGGATCCTAAAGTGACCCTTCCTGAACTTAGGAAGATTCTCGAATCAGTCAGGCTTGACGACCAGCTAATCTACGAAGAGTTCGTATCGCAGGAACTCCAAGCTGTATTCTCAGATACGTTTGTAACGAACCAGCAGGTGATGACACTTGTAAAGAGACTTCTCAAGCAAGAGAATGACTATAGGGTCTTCACTGCGGATATTCCTACAACGTCAGCGATAGATCTTGACAGGAACACACATAGCGTCAGAGTGGACAGCTCTGCAGCACGCCTAGCACTTTCAAGAATAGATGGGACCATCACAATGGGGGACGTGAAGCATGCAATAGTGCACGTCCTGGGAGATCTGGATAGAGAGACAAAGGTCCTTATCATTGACAATATCCATCAGCACATCCCGACTGCGCAAGTCAGAGCATTCCACACGAATGCATCTAAAGGGCATGTGTTGGTAGAGTGCATCTTCTTCGGCGAGTTCCCGGAGGACTGATGCGCTGTCCCTTCTGCAAACGGGATGAGACCCGGGTTCTGGAGAGTAGACAGACTGAAGGCTCACTCAGGAGAAGACGAGAATGCAAAAAATGTTCAAGACGCTTTACTACGTATGAACGGCAGGAGGCCACCAATTTTCTCGTCGTGAAATCAAATTCGGCCAGACAGCTCTTCAGTAGAGAGAAACTACGCAGAGGAATACTACGTGCTTGTGAGAAGAGACCTGTTTCTGTAGATCAGATAGAAAAATCATTAGATAAAATTGAAGAGCAAATCAAGAAACGAAAATCTGGAGAGGTTAGTAGTAAAGTTCTTGGAGAGCTTGTCATGAAACAGCTAAAACGCCTCGATAAGGTCGCCTACATCAGATTCGCTTCAGTCTATCTGGATTTCAAGGATCCGGAAGATTTCAAGGATGCATTAAGAGAGGTGTTGAGGAGAAGATGAGGTACAAATATGAAAAAAGGACTAAAAGTGGTATTTCAAGGCATATATGGAGAAGTAATAGCACCAGGAATTCCTGAAGAATATCAAGGGTTTCCTATACCTGAGAAACTTCCTCATGGAGCTTCAGACGAATTAATCAATGATTTTATGGAGAAGCTAGAGAAAAAAGCAGGACCTGTAGATATAGACAATATTGATGAATTAGAGAATGTAGTAGAATTTTCTTTCGATGACTGTTCAGGACGCATACAAAGATACACCCCGCAAAGATTAAACGAGGATTGCAATGAACGAATAGGGGTTTATATTGACTACAGGAAATACGACACAAGTGATATCGGTCACATTCAGGAGTATGAAGGTATTGCAAGACTTGTCGAGGAATGGGAAACTGCAGGCGAGAAGATTATGAAGGGCTATTAATGATGAAAATCAACGTGAAGAGATTGATTCCTGACGCGGTGCTACCATCATATGGAAGACCTGGAGATGCAGGTCTTGACTTAACTACTATCGAAAGCCATATTCTTTCACCTGGAGAACGACGTATGTTCTCGACGGGATTGGCCATTGCTGTTCCTGAAGGTATGGTTGGCTTGGTATGGGACCGTTCAGGAATGGCAGCAAAGAATGGAATAAAGACAATGGCAGGAGTTATTGACTGCACTTACAGAGGGGAGCTGAAGATAGTTCTCTTGAACACAACAGACGAATCGTACGAGATTAAGAAAGGAGATAGGATAGCACAGTTGCTCGTGCAGCCAATCAACACAGTAGAAGTGGTCGAATCTGATTTAGATGACTCCCATCGTGGAGAATCTGGGTTCGGAAGTTCTGGACGTTAATCCTGAAGGTTCATTATAGCCTGTGCGAGGTCGCCTTCTGCGTCCTCGATGGCTTTCTTAGCATCCTCCTCAGAGACGCCGGTCTGATCAGTCACAGTCTTGACATCTTCCTCATCGATAGAAGGAGCTGTCTCAAGGGCTTCTTCGTGGCTCTCGCCTGCGATTTGCCACATGTTCTGTCCCATCATGTTAACAGTGCTCACCTGAGGAGTATCAAAGATAATCTTCTTATCAGGGCACTCAATAATTACACGAACGGCATCGATCTCCACCTGCTGGATGCCCATCTGCTTCATCGCTTGCTTCATCTGCCGTTGGTTCATACCTGGAAACATAGTTTCACCTGAAGTAGTAAGTAAGGATTAGAACTGACACTATTACCAGAACACACATAATCACGACGTGCTGGGGTTTCAGCATGATTGTAGAGCGTTCCTCATCATAGAAACTAAGCACTCCCGCACTAGAGCTTGGCATCTTGACCTTGCTGTCTCGTGGCATATCTCAGGAGAACCCCCTTTCGTTTATATATTTACTCGTGCTTGATTATCTTCATGTCTTTGAACATCATCGCTCTCGGCCCGTAGTATGAGCCCATCTGAACTACCTCTTTGGAGAATCGTGCATGGAGCAGGTTGGTGAAGACGTTTCCGGTGAGGTGTCCACCTTTGAAAGGTGTCTTCTTTCCTCGCAGCCACTTGTATCCGAGCCTGATTTCTGCGGAGAAATCTCCTGAGTAAGGATCGGGCAGGAACCAGCTGAAGCTCACAATCTCCACGTAGTTCAGACCTCTCAGGTGCTCTTCTCTGGACGCACCGTCTGCTACGTGAACGTTCGAAAGCGCGCCTGTAACGGGTACGCCAAGAGTCTGGCCTTCCCATGCAGGGGCTATATGTTGTGTGAATATACCTGTTCTGATGGCCTCCACAGGGTGTAGGGGCGTACCTTCGTCATCCACAGGCATAGTGAGAAGCCCACGAGGTATAGTAGGATCAGAGGTTATCGTGAACGGCTCGCCTGTGAACTGTCCTAGAGGCTCGTCTATCCTGAGTTTTGACATGCCTAGGAGATGCATCTTGGCAAAGGTGTGGATCAGTATCGTGCTCACGTTATCGTCGGGTGTGAAGAAGTCTCTGACTGCTTGTCCGCTAAGGAGCACATCGCCCTCGAACGGTTCCGCAACGACTGCTTCAGAAGCGTCGTGTGCAGTGTCTGCCAGCTTATTCAGTGTGGCGTGAATGTCCAGCTGGTCAGGACTTACTGTTCTGGATCTGTAGATGAACTCTTGTTCTCCTTCTTCTCCCTTTGCTGAAAGGATAATTTCTATGAGGACGCTTGTCTTGTGGAAGCTTATGTCTATACCATTGCTGTTGAGGATTCTGCTGGTGCTGGCCCCTGAGAGTATCTCGAAGGAGTTCACCTTTATTTTTCTGCGCCCGTCGAGCGCGTCAATGGAATCCTTCAATATTGCTGTTGGAATGCTTCTGCCTTCACCTTCAAGGAATGTCTTCAGCATGGGTTCGTCGTGACACTCAGGCATCTCTATGTCTTCAGCCTCAGGGAGGTTGAATGCTTTTCTTCGGGCGTGTGGTGCTATCTTGATAGCCTGCATAATCCTATCCCTTGCTCCCCTGATCTTAGTCTCTATGATTGGTGCTGTGGCCTCTCCCATGGTGCCGTCGTCATGTCTGGTGTAGATAGTGACTGTGACGTCCTCTCGCTCTGCTTCGAGAATATCCTCTATTTCAAACGCCTTGCCCGCATACAAGTTCGCTTTTTTAACGTGGATAAGATTGATTCGCCAGTCTGAGATGGTGCTGTCCTTGACCAGCTGCTTGAGTATGGGTACTAGCATATCCACTCTTTTGCTCGTCCCCAAAGGAAGTACGGGATATACGCGTACTTTCTTTTTCACAGGCTTATTAGGTATTACCACGCTCTTTTCGAGCTCTTTCCTGAGTCTTTTCTTTATGGCTTTTTTCTCTGCACGTAGCTTAGACCTTGTTCTGGGGCTTAGTTTCTTGACCTTCTCCACAATCTTTTTCTTCACAACTTTCTTCTTGTATGTCTTCTTTTTAGGTGTCTTTTTCTTTACCTTCTTCACAGTTTTTTTCTTAGCAACCTTCTTCTTAACGGGCTTTTTCTTAGTCATGAGAGTTCCACCTTTTCTATTAGCAAGTGCGGTCCACCCGAGGCAACTCGCACCCACTCCTTATGACCTTTCCCGCAGAACCCTGCATCGTCCTGTATCTCAAAATCCTTTCCTACGGCCTTGATGTTTTTCAGGATGTCCGGGAGGTAGCCTCCCATTGTGACCTCGTCGTAAATCTCTCCTGTGAGCTTACCGTTCTTGATACGCTCACAGAGTAATCCTGATATCTGGACTCCCCAGCCTTTGGGATCTTCCATACCTGCCGAGCCCTGATGAATGTATATGCCGTTCTTCACTGACTTAATCATCTTCTCAGGGGTATCCTTTCCTGACGCGAAGAACGTATTTGTCATACGTGCATACACTTTCCTGTCAAACGCCTCTGCACGGCCGTTGGCGCTCCGCCTGAATCCTCCTGCGGAGCCACTCAGGATTTCTGTGATTGGATCGCGGACGATGCCTCTCTCTACAAGGTTTACAGGTTGTGGAAGCATCCCTTCATCATCGAAGAATAGGCTTCCGTGTGCTCCGTCTATTGACGGGTCCTCGACTATTGTGACCTTTGCTGGCGCGATACGTTTTCCGAGGTATTCTGCTGCCTTTGCTCGTCCGTGGGCTATGGTGTCTGATTCCATGCCGTGGCCAAAGCTTTCGTGTGCGAGAAGGCCAGATACAATTGGAGAGAGCACGCAAGTGTACGCCCCCGGTTCTATTCTTTTGGCCTTTGCGAGCTTCTTTGCCCTCTCTAGGAATGCATCAAGGTTCTCTTCGGGCACACGTGCTGCCTCGAAGCCACTGCGGAATCTCCTGAAGAACTCACTTCTTGTGGTGCCATCGTCGGTCTTGACTATCGGGATGACTGTGAGAGAGCAGCCCGTCCAGGAGGACGAAAGCCGCTTGAACTTATTCACGAATATCTTGTGTTCCTCAGTCTCGCGGAGTGCTATCTGGCACTCTATGAATGCCTTGTCCCCTGAGACTTTCTTGTGGAGGTTCTCCATCAGGGTTGCTTTATCCTCCATGGAAACATCCCTAAAGTCCTCTTCTGGTTCTGTAGAGAAATCCTTGTCTACGCGTTTCTTATCTACTTGGAGAGTGATCTTCTTGGAGGGTATATCTTCCTTGAGTTTCCTAGCTAGTAATTGGACCTCTTTCTGGAGAATGTCTGGCTGCCAGCCATGGATGCATATTTCGTGGAACTTCCGTCCGTCGAATGCCCTAATCTTGACGCCCACGTCTGCATCGGCGTGCATCTCTATGCCTGTACTGTCCTTTACGAAGCCAGAAGTGCGGTGCTCTGAGTAGAGCGCGTCGGAGTATGGAACGACCGCCTCGAGCGTAGAGACTAGCTTACTGAGTAGTCCTTTTTGCGCTGTGATATCGTTTACCACATCAACCCCCTATAGTTTTGAGGTGGTGGGGTCTCCTTTTTATGGTTTATGATAGGTTTTATAATCGCTATACGCTGTAATTTCAGGTGTTTCAGGCTCTGTACGCGTATTTTTGAGCAATGACTCTCAGAATCGTTATTTTTGTTCTATATGGTAATTTATAATTTGTTTCAATATTGTATATTTATATTATTTCTATAGTGTAAATAAATTATTTGTCATATAAGAATTCCAAAATCTCATTTATGCTCTAAAAGCACGACTGTCTCTACATGACTGACATCAGGGAACATGTCGACACCCAGGATTTTAGTCACCTTGTACTTGAGCTGCAAGAAAGCCAGATCCTCCGCCAACGTGACAGGATTGCAAGAGACGTACACGACGGAAGGTATGCCTAGAGAGAGAATCTCCTTACGAGCTTTCTCAGACAGGCCGCCACGAGCAGGATCAACAAGAAGCTTGGTGAATATAGGATACTCATCCTTTGGTTTTTTCCTTGCCTGAACTAGTTCGTGCAAGTAACGTTCCGCAGTCTTTGGGAGGAACTTCACATTATCAAGGCCGTTCTGGAGCGCGTTAGTCTCGCCAGCAGCTACAGCAGCAGCATGGCGCTCGACAGCGACTACCTTAGAACATTCTTTTGCGGCAGGCAACGAGAAGTTCCCTATTCCCGCGTATAGATCCAGGATGACATCCTTCTTGCCGGGCTTGAGGAACTCCATAGTTCTCTTGATGAGCAGGTCATTAGTGAGCACGTTTGCCTGGATGAAAGTCTCAGGGAGGAACATGAATTTGCAGCCTCCTGCCGAATAGAATATGTGAGACTGGACCTGACCTATGGTCTTAGTCTTGCCGTCCTGCTCAAAGAACAGGTTTCCTATCAGCTCACGGTGGCGAGCATAGACATCTGTGAAGAACGACCTCACTGGAAAGCTGAATTCCTCAGGCAATTCGTCAAGATGCAACAGGATTCCTACCTTGCCTTTCTCACCAACGACTGCTGTAACCTCTACCTCACCTGCAGGAACCTCTATCTTAGTATCGTTAATGATTGTTATCAGCTCCACAATCTGAGATGCAACAATGAAACACTTCTCCACCTTCACGATATCCCTAGAACGGAACTTCCTGAATCCGGCAGTGACTCCGTCATTCGTGAACTGAACTGCTATGCGAGAACGCCACCTGTACTTTTGCATCTTACGAGAGGGCCAAATCTTGACTTTGCTAGGGAGCTCGATACCCTTTCTTTTTAGGAGATACTCCACCTGCCTAGATTTTTCCTCGAGCTGCTTCTCGTACTTGACGTGCTGGAGGTTGCAACCCCCACAGATGCCGTAGTGAGGGCAGCGAGATGGAACTCTGTCGGGAGATGGCTGTGTAATCTCAACGAGCTGTGCAAAGCTGTACTTGCCGCGTTGCTGGACAATCTTTGCCTTGACAACGTCACCTGGTACTGTGAACGGAACGAAAATAGGTCTTTTGAGCTGCTTACCAGCATGAGAAACCATCGACGTCCCGACCCCTAGCCCCTCTTGGGTCAGGCCCTCTATTTTGCCTGTCCAGAGAGGGAGAGTCGCTCCCTGCTCCACCATTTCACCAAGAGAGACGTTCTTGTATAAAAGATTTCTCGAAACGCTTATAGTCGCGGGACGCTTCACATCTGCATGTTGGGGGTAAAGGCGCCGTTCAGGCACGCCGAGATAGTAAAAGGCTATCTGTTGGAGCACGACCTATTAGCGAAAGGATACGTGCCTGTCAAGACCGACGACGGCATAATTTTTCCTGTGACTAGAGAATTCTCGCCACCTTTCGAGTTCGACATAGAGTTTATAGATTTCCAGAGCGAGGAGAGAGATCTCAAGGTATCTTTGAGAGAGGGGCTAAAAAGTAAGCTATCTGACGAGGAGTTAGTGCTCCTGAAGACAGCGTTCGACTCCGTAGGCAGTATTGCCATACTAGAGATACCTCCTGAACTCGTTACGAAGGAACGAATGATAGGAGAAGCGCTTATGGCGCAGAACAAGCAGATCTTAACTGTGCTGAAGAAGACAGGTATTAGAGAAGGAGAGTATAGAACGCAACCATTGGCATGTATCGCCGGGAAAGATACTCGCGAAACAACAGTGATAGAGAATGGTGTTAGGCTGAAGGTTGACGTCGAGCACGCGTACTATAGCATCAGGATGGCCACGGAGAGAAGGAGGATTCTGCAGAAGATAAAGCCAGAGGAGGATATCTTGTGCCTTTTCTCAGGAGTTGGTCCCTATCCTATTCTATTCAGCAATCACTCGGAGGCAGATAGGATAGTAGGAATAGAGATTAATCCTGCTGCTCACGAACTAGCAATGGAGAACGTGGCCAAGAACAGGTGTACAAATGTTCGCCTCCTAGAGGGGGATGCTCACGAGATAATCACTAAGCTCGCGGCCAATGGTGAGGCTTTCGACAGAATCACCATGCCTTTGCCGGGCTCAGCTATAGAGTTCCTCGATGATGTGTTGTCTGTGAGCAAGACTGGCACAGTTATTCACCTGTACGCTTTTTTACAGGAAGGAGAGTTCAACTCAATAATTCCTTTGCTGCTGGATGCGTTCGAACGAAATAGGAAGAAAATGGGTTCGTACGAATTTGCCAAGGCAGGACAGCACGCTCCAAGGGTTTGGAGAGTTTGCGTAGATATTACGGTTGATTAGGGGCAGTGTATATTCTATATGCCGGAGGAGTCAGCTCTATCCCTTTTTGTCTGTGTTTTTCGACTTTCTTGAGCTGTTTATCTACTGCTTTTGTCAGATTAGAGAATATGCTATCTTCTGTGAACCCCTTTCTTATGAGATTATTGCTCTGCCCTTGGAACCTTGTCAGGGTTCGAGAGTAGTCCTTAGCTTTTGACTCGCTAAACGCAGCTATTTCAGAGATGAATTCTTTTGAATTAGGAGATGTGTTTTGTTCCTGTGGAGCACCTTGTGCCACAACTTCTTGATGTTTATTAAACCGGCCAGCAATGTATTCTTTGGCCATGAACTGGATAATATCTCTAGTCAATTGTATGGGCTCATAGACTGTTTCGTTATCTTTTGAATCAGGGACCCAAGCCTGTCTAGGAATGATGCAGAATTTCTCGATAGTGCCTTCTACACCTATTAATTCCCTGGCGCTCAGGTAGTTGAAGAGGAAGAGTGAAGCCGAGTTGATATCGTTTGGTGACGGAGCGCGTTTTTTTATGCGCTCTGCCTTGTTCCTAAGTGCTATTTCTGGAGATGTTTCTTCATCCTGTATATAGGGGTGAGAGTGGCATATCGCCATTCTTTTGTTCTCTGGGTCGAGGCCAATCATCTTGATTGTTGCCAGGTTTATTCCGTGATTTGAGAATTTTGGAGGGATGAACTCCTTTTTTGTTGTGCCATCCTTATCGATCTTATGTTTGACACATCCTGCTTCTTCAGGATTGTAACAGGTGATATCCATCATATTGCCTGTGTCAAGATTGATCATGACAGAGACATCTTTTCCGTCGATAGCGTTTTTTACGAGATAATCTTTTCCAAGGCTTGCGGCACTCAGAGGAAGTGTAGCACTCGCAGCAATCAATAAGGTTGCAAGCGTTCGTGAGAACTTTTGTCTTAACTGCATCCCGATCCCTGTTACCAGGTAATGTGTTCGAAGGAGAGTTTATATTCGTTATTCATGTTTTTTTGACTGAGAAATTCACTATTGGTAGAATATGTCATTTCGTCACCACGATGGGACAGAAAGTGCGCGCTCGGCAGTTACATCCGATGGTCATCGCCCTGAGGCTCCCAGGGTGTTCACTTCGTCATCGCGCGCGATGAACGGGTATTTAGTTAGTTTATGAATCTTCCCTGACAAACCTTTAAAAATGACATTTTCTGAAGAACCCTATGCGTGGTCAGGTCAGCGTAGAGCATATACTTATCATTGGCATTACAGCAGGTCTCCTGGTTGTGGCCCTCGGGCTCTTCTATTACCAAACACAGACCTCCGAAGCGCAAACTATGAGCTCAGTCATAGACTCCATAGGAAACCAGATCGTACAGACTGCCGAGCAGACTTACGTATATGGTCCCGGAGGTCGCGAGACAATTGAAGTGCTATTTCCAGAGGGCATAACTAACGTAACCGTCAATCCCTACGACAATTCTGAGGTTGTGATAGCTTATGATACTATTAATGGTGTCTCAGAAGCAGTGTTCTTCTCTGACGTGCCTCTTACAGGTCAGTATGCTCAACATATAACTTACATTGATTCTGGAAAGGTCTTCCTGCAGTTCGATGCTACTGAAGATGGGGTGATGCTATCAGTTCCTGAAGAGAAAGGATGTATAAAGAAAGTTGAAGTGGTGAGTGGCCAGACTACCACTTATGAAAAAGGCGGAACAGATTATCCTGTAATCATATTGACTGATGTTCCTGATGAATGGTCTGCTGCTCTGCCCGGCGCTAAGTGGGCATGGAAAGATGAATCAAATCCTCAAAGCAATGTTAAGTTCAACCATCGTGAGGTACTGGTTGGCCCTGGAAATATAATTTCTGCATGGTTTTATGTGGCTGGAAATGACGAGGCAAATCTTATACAGGTGAAACGAGACTCCGGTGGAACATTTACACTAAATATTCCTACTTCTGAAGAATCATCATATACTTATGATACCCAAATCGCCGAAGACGTAACTGCTTGGTTAGGTGGAAATATTCCTATTATAGAAAACTTAGATATAGAAATAAGGGCTACAAGATTAGATGGTGATGCAGGTCTTAAGTTCAGAGTTGTTATGGACATTGACACTTGTTAACCAAACATCTGCATGTAGTCACGGCCTTCCATGAGCTCTTCACGCTGCACTTTCTTAATCGCTTCCAAGAAATCATTTTCCTTTATCGTCGTCCGGTTCTCTCTAATCGCGAAATAGCCAGCCTCAGTGCAGACAGCCTTGATCTCGGCGCCAGAATAACCCTCTATGAGCTTCATAATCTTCTCTTTCTTGACGAGTTTGGAGATTTTCATGTTCTGAGTATGGATGCTGAATATCTTCCTGGTGCCTTCGATATCAGGGGTTGGAACCTCAATAAGCCTGTCCAAACGCCCAGGTCTGATGATTGCAGGGTCCAAGATGTCGCGTCTGTTAGTGGCGCCAATAATCTTGACATTCCCTAGGTTGTTGAAGCCGTCAATCTCAGCAAGGAACTGCATGAAGGTTCTCTGGACCTCTCGCTCACCAGATGTTCCCAGCTCAATCCTCTTCGCAGCCAGAGAATCTATCTCATCTATGAACACGATAGCAGGTGCCTTCTCACGTGCAAGCTCAAAAATCTCTTTCACCAACTTGGCACCCTCTCCGATGAACTTCTGAACCAGCTCGCTACCAACAACCTCTATGAACGTGCTGTTCGTGCTTCTAGCGACGGCCTTGGCCATGAGCGTCTTGCCCGTGCCAGGTGGGCCGTAGAGTAGGATGCCTTTTGGAGGCTGGATGCCGACCTTCTTGAATAGCTCAGGCTTCTTCAGAGGAAGCTCAATGACTTCTTGGATCTCCAGAATCTGGTCGTCTAGGCCGCCAATATCATCCCAGCACGTATCTGGTTTTTTCATGATGACGAACTGCTCAACGTTAAACTTAGTACCCTCGTTCACGGAATCAATGACTGTGAGATTCTTCTGCTCAACGACAATAGAGCTGCCGGGCTTCAGATTCTCAGCATCAGAAGATATGTCTACTAGGAACTTGTTCCCGTTTGGGACGCGGATGATTGCTTTCTTGCCCCTATCGTCTTCCGTGAAGTCGATGAGTTCGGCAACCAATAGCGCAGGATTTCTGTACCTGTCTATCTCTGAACGAAGCTGCTCAACTGACTGTCTGAGAAGCTGGTTCTCCTCTTCCATAGCCGCGATATTTTGTAGGAATTTATCATTAGATTCCTTTGCTGCCTTCGTGCTCATCTTCTGACGGACTGGAAAACTGTTTATAAATACTACGCAAAAATTGACTCCTCCCGTCGGACCAGGTTAGTAGAAAGAGAGATAAACCTACACCCGAAGGTGTAGGTACTACAATCCCGTGAGGTTTGTAGTGATGACGAAACAG
>JAAOYH010000005.1 GCA_018221245.1 Candidatus Woesearchaeota archaeon | reverse complement strand
TACAAGAGCAAGACTGCCGTCCTGAACAAGGGCTTGGCTCTTTGTAGCATGTGCTACCATGCACCTGCTGTGAATCCTACTGCAAGGATGAAGCACAGATCTGCTGCTGCTCCAAAGAAGGCAGTTGTTAAGAAGAGCTCTAAGAAGTCTGTAAAGAAGAAAGCAGTCAGAAAACCTTCTAAGAAGACGGTAAAGAAACCTGTCAGAAAGAAGACAACTAGAAAAGTTGCTAAGAAGTCAGTACGGAAAGTAGCGACGAGAAAAGCATCTAATCTTCCAGCACAGCGCAAAGTTTTGAGGGCAGTTCCTGTTAAGTCAGCTCCTAAGAAGAAAGGTAAGAAGTCACAGACTGTCAATATCCAGTTGAATATCAAACAGTAGGTGAAACTATGGGGAAGTTAAGAAATACAATGATTGCTTCGGCAATGGCTCTTGCAAGCACTGTGGCAGTTCAAGGTCAGCAGGGAATTGATTTAGAGGATGAATGTTTGAAGGATCCTATGGATTGCGACCTGTATTCATATGTGGTTAGAAAGGATACTGAATGGAGGAAAAGCAATGAGCTAGACAAAGGATGTCTGCCTGTGAGGGTTGGATGGTATATCTTAGAACATCAGGAAATTATGTCAAATGCAGTATTCGGTGACTCCCGGAATTTATGGCTCATGGACGGAGACTCTGTGAAAAATTATATTTCTGAGGTCTTTTTCAGTGTTGAGGACCACAATAATTCCATCAGAAAGCTTGGCGAAGAAGGGTTCTTGGGGGATGTTTCAGACTCTTTTTCCCCCGCTAGCCTCGTCTGCGATAATGTAAAGATTAATCAAAACTACCTTGAGAGTCGTCTGATTCGTGGTTACAATAATTTTTTCAATTATGTTTCAAAATCTGCAGGTTCCATAAGAAAATCCTCATTGCGAAATAGGGAGAAATCTAATGAGGAAAATGTAAACAGATGAAAACATGAAAAACTATGTTGCAGCTAGTCAGGAAGACGAATCTTCAGAGTAAGGTGAGTGCTAGATGAGGCTCCCTAAGCTTGATAAACTGATAGATGACGCTATTTCAGAAGGCGCCACCATTATGCGTCAGAACAGTGATGATCCGCAGCTTGTCATACTAGGAGAGAACCATATTCATGCAAGGAACCTTACTGATCCGCTTGCATTCTTCGAGATGAAACCTGAGTATTGTTATTGTGAGTGCGTCAATTCTGGAGATCGCCTGGGATATAATCTTGTAAAGGGGTATCATAACCTAC
This sequence comes from Candidatus Woesearchaeota archaeon, assembly GCA_018221245.1. Lineage (GTDB taxonomy): Archaea > Nanobdellota > Nanobdellia > Woesearchaeales > UBA525 > UBA525. The sequence continues at coordinate 816 of JAAOYH010000005.1, read as the reverse complement.
CAGATACGCCCTTATTGCTGGGAACATTCAAGTCATGCTTCTGGGATAACAGCTCCCCTCCCCAAAATAAGGGTGCTGCATGGATATATATACACAGACATTTTGACGACAATCCTGATGTAGAGTTTATAGGATCTGATTTATCTCCTTTTGAGGACGGCTTTATCTTAGTAGACATAAGAAATCGGGCAATAGTAGGCCTTTTAGAGTCAAACCTTTCTGAAAGTAATACTAAAAGGTTTGATACTACTTTGCAGAATGGCTCAGAATATGATTTATTTAAGTTCCTTCAAGACGTCACACCCGAAAGTAAATATTTGCCCGAGCTGAGAACGTCTCTTGGGAAATACAATGCAAAAAGGGAGAATAGAATGGGTGAGACAATTAAGAGTACAATTGAAGGTAAAACAGCTTTATTTCCCGTTGGGGGGTTTCACGTCAGAGAAACTTCTAAAATCTACGACCACCTCAACGATATTCCTTACGTATCGCTCAGTATGGTGAAGAAAATCCCAGATTTAGGATTCTAGCTACTGCCACTCCATCCAGAGCATGTACACGAATGCGACAGTCTGTACCATTGTAAGAGCCATCATGTGCGTGGCTATCTCACCAGGATAGAGCGACATGTTCGTGAAGTAGAAGTAAGCTCCCATAACATACTGCACGAGGAACATTCCTGCGAATAGTATCATGAAGAGTGTGTACTCTGCCTTTATCCTCATGTATGATTTCAAGTTCAGTACGATAATTCCTGAGAGTAATACGATATTGATAAGTGCGAATATCATCGCTACAGTCATCTGGGCTTCCATT
>JAAOYH010000032.1 GCA_018221245.1 Candidatus Woesearchaeota archaeon | reverse complement strand
GTTAATTATTATAATTATTATTAATAAATAATGTTATAATTTATTAGTATTTCTGATAAGTTTTTAATCAATATTTTGTTAGATTTGCTTAAAGGTTTTAGCTATTGGTTTTCGTATTGATATTATTCGTAATTTTTGTACGAATAGCATATATTTGAGAGGAGAAATGATTACGCATCTATTTTTTCGTTATTCTACATTTGCACAAAGGATCTAAGAAAAAGGTCAAATCTCAAATATTGAAAGATTATCACAAAACTAAACTCTTGAAATTTTCACCACTTGGGCCACCCCAAAAGCACCTAAATTTACCCTTCTATGTCTTCTTTATAAAGAAAAGTTCGTTGAATTAGGGATTATCAGAACTCTACCATATGTTTATAAACTTGGACATCTGTAGAAGTAGGGCGACAGAGGTAGAATGACACTCGAAGACCTACAAGCTGAGATAACCCTTAGAGGTTTGTCTCCAAACACTGAAAGATCTTATGTTTACTATAACAAGCAGTTTCTGAACTGGTTCGGGAAGGATCCGGAAGAAGCAGATACAAAAGATATCAAATCTTACCTGTCTTCTTTGATTAAGGATGGGAAAGGCCTTGGAACCGTGTCCATAGCTCGCGCAGCATTGTTATTCTATCATAGAGAGGTCCTTGGAAAGAAGATAGAGAACATCAAGACGCCTAGAAGGAAAAGAAAGCTACCTGTTGTGCTCACAAAAGATGAAGTATCTAGATTATTGAGGGCGGCAACCCATACTAAAAGCAAGATCTTGATTAGATTGCTATACGCTTCCGGAGCGCGCGTTTCTGAAGCTTTGAACCTTAAAGTGGAGGACCTGGAGCTCGAAGGTAACTTTGCATGGGTCCGCTCAGGAAAGGGTGGCAAAGACAGGATGATCATTCTTGGTGAACAGCTCAGCGCTGATTTGAGCAAGTATCTCCGACGGAAAAAGATAAAATCGAGCTATATCTTTCCTGGGCGTTCAGGCATGATGACTCCTAGGAACGCGCAGAAAATCATCTCTCAGACGGCAAAACGTGCCGGATTGTCGAAGGTAGTGACGCCACACAAGCTCAGGCACTCTTTTGCAACTCATCTTATGGAGGCGGGGAATGATCTTAGGATGATCCAGGAACTTCTTGGACATGCTAACATCCAGACGACTGAGATCTACACACACGTCTCTTCCGAGGAGAAAAGGCGAGTCAGGAGTCCAGGAGACTTGTTATAACTTTTTGGCTTTGCTTATTATTTTTGGTGTTTTTTGATGTTTATTTCTATATTGTAATTATTGATGTTTTATTCTATAACTTTTAAGCATATATTGTAGATATTGATAAATATTATTTTCTAATAATCTTAATCAAAGCTTATAATTATTATTAATTAATGATTCTGTTTTTAGTAAATTTTTTTCGGATATTTCTCAGGCGTGAATATTGACGACAAGGCAAGATTTATAAAGTCATTCTCTCGAGGATAAGACGAGTGGTGGATGGCATGAGGTACGCGCGAGCAACAGGATTCTTCACAGCAGCTCTGGCAGCTCTACCGTTAGCATTAGCGGCGAGAACTGGGCTAGCACCACTTGACATGGTCGTGACGACTATAGCTGACGTTTTCCAGATACCATCACTCGCAAACGAAAACGTAGCTGTAGGCTTCGCAAGGTTTGTCTTCTTCATGATCATATTCAGCCTCCTGAATTATGGGGGTAGAAAATTCCTGTTCAAAGGAGACGGGATGGGTAGTGGAAGTCTTGACAAGAAAGTCTCTAACGTAGTTGCAGGAGGTATTGCTGTATTGTCTGCATTCCTCGTGCCTAGGGACGTCATCTTGGCATCTGCCACAGGATACGCGGCAATAATATGGACTCTGATTACTGTGGTCCCTGCGATAGCCGCACTCTTCATCGCATTCAGGAAAGACAAGGGCGGAGAGAATACCACAATCCATCATGTGATAGGACTGTCTGCACTGCTACTAGGATTCATATGGTCCTCATTCATGACGAGCACGCTCTCCATGTGGTTATCAGACATGTACCCTACAGTATCTGGCTTTGTCGAACTGTCGAACAGTTGGATGCTCATAATAATGGTCTTTGCTCTTATCGTTAAACTGTTCCAGATGATAGGTGGGATCTCTGGAATAGGTGGAGATGGAGGATGGTTCGGGAATAAAGGCGGAGGCTCTTCTAGAAGTGGTAGAGATAAGAATGATAGGAGCTCCGGAACTTCTACTGAAGAGCTCCCCGAAGGAATAATCAAAGGAGGTCAGGCACCAGGCCCTGTGAAAAACTGCATTGCTCAAGACAACGTTGATAATGGGAACGTCGATGTCACCTGGGATGGCCGTCCAGGAGACGAGAATGTGTATTCCTACGCTGTCCAAAGGAGAGTACTTCCAGGAGCACTGAGGAAAGGTTTCTGGAAAGGATCTATGTTGAATGTGGGGAAGGGATGGAAGCAACTTGCTGAAACTCGTTCCAACTATTATTCAGATACAAAATCACCTATCAGAAGATGGTATAATCCGAGAAGATGGTCCGATTGGTACGGAAGCAGGTACAAGCCAGGATTGCTGTACCAATACAGAGTTGCAGCAAAAAATGACAAAGGACAGAGCATGTGGACCACAGCTCACTGGAAATACCCTGATAGGAGAAAAGAAGAGGATTTGTTGTCCAAGAGTGAGGTTCCAACCGAAGAGAACATAGAGACTAAACCTCCTGAAAAAGGAGAGGATGGTCATATCAACGATGGAGAACTATTCACTGAGGAACTCGGCAAGTTAGGGGATGCCCTTTTGGATTTGAGTAACACTTTATCTGAGGCAGGGGATCAAATTAATAAAGTTCCAAGACCAAACCTTCCTAACGATTTAAGAACGGGAGGAGATAAATTCAGAGGGCCAGTTATAGAGTTCAGAAAGACGCTAAACAACGCATTAGGTAAGTTTAGTTCGTGCGAAAGTCTATTTTCAGACATAGTAAACGATGGGAAATATAAGGACATTTCTCCTAGAGCACATCACGAGTTCGGAGACACAAGAACTGAAGAGTTAAGGGGACTGGTGTCTGAGATTCACTTTTTGGTGCTTTTAGATACTGCAACTATCATTGGGGACGATGAAGGAATAGAAGGCAGATCATCTGAAGCAGATTCAATCTTCGATTCGGTTAAAGCCCTTTCTCTTAGGATTGCTACTACTAGAGGAGATAGAGACCTTCATGTCACTAGCAACGGTTGGGAGCAGTACGAGCAGAGCCAGAAAATTAACATCGCTCAGTGGGAAACCATGGTAAAAGAATTCATCTCTAACAGGAAGATAATATCAGGGAATGCTGATGATATACGGAAATCTGACCCTTCCACAGGTGTTCCTATAACTCTCCAGTTTGTCGAGTCAGGTTCTCCAGCTCCAGTGAACGCAAACCTATTTGTTACTATAGGAGATGAGACTTTTGAAGGTGTTAATTCTGAAGGAGAAGGTATTCTCTTATCGAGTGATACTTTTGAACCTGAGAAACTCAAAGCAGCAACAATTAAGATAACTATAGGAACGATTCCCGGTGCAGATAAACCCTCAAATCTTCATGACAATTACTCCATTCTCAAGATAAAATTGCAGGAGGGTGCAGAGAAGCCATTCGAAAATGTTAAGGAAGCAGTTTTCACTCTCGCCGAGCTAGGATATGAGGTTGGTAAAGAAGGCAAGCTAATCATTGAGGTCAAAAAGGATGCTCAATCTTCAGAAGGAATTCCAATTAACATAACCTGTGGAGATAAGGAAACCAGACAGAAAATACCTCTTGCGATTAATCTCTCTGTACATATTGATGGAGAAACTTTTGAAGGATTGGAATTCGATAAAGATACTCTACAGTGGGTATCCACTGACAAGTTCCCTAGAGAAAAACTATTAGAAGCTACAGGTGAACTGCACGTGTTTGATAAATCTAAAGATGGTCCTGTAGATACGGTTCATAATTACTCTATCGCAGGTGTTGTCATAAATGGGACTTCTAAAACCACTTCTTTTGATAATGAAAAAACTGTCAAATTCAAGTTTGCAGATATTGGCCTAAAAGATGTTCCTGCGAGTGACGATGCTATTTATCTTTATGTTTGGGCTGTAAAGGATGAAGGAACATCAGACGAACCTGACGGCACTAAGGACAGACCGGCTATCTCTGAGCATGCAACTCCTGTTGAGGAAATGGCAGATTATGTCAAGGAAGAGGAGGACGCTGTCGAAGAGGCTGAAGAAGGATTCAAAGGAGACGTAGGGAAAGACGAGTCAAAAATATCTGAGGATATCAAGGAGGCGCATTTCAGTGATGAAACCAGCACCAGGTATGATGATGAGAAGCTTGACGATGCCCTTAAGAACTATGTGAAGGATGTCAACGAGCACATGAAGCTGCTGAAAAAGAAGCACAATAAAGCGATATTCACGGATAAAGGAAATGTGAGGAGAAAAGATATCATTACCACCTCGTTAAAGAATATAGATGCGGGTCTTAAAATCATAGACGAATCCATGAAGTCTTCATCACACAAGTGGTCAGATGTTGCGGGAGCCATAGCTTCCATTCACTCAGCTATAGACGTGCTGCTGATGACAAGTGTGATGGCGGCACACGCGGGCCTGAACTCCACGATCCATAACGCGAAGAGGGATCCAAAGGAAGAAGCAAAACTTGAGGAATACAGAGACAAGCTAACGAAACTTCGTTCATCCATACTCGAGGACTTCGATGGTCTTCTCCAGAGAGTTATTGCAGAGCATCCACAGCTTGAGGGAGAGACCAGAGAGCTAAAGAAAGAGATGGATGAAGTGCAGAAGACAATAAACGATAGGGATGATAAGATTTTTGCCCACACCTTCACCGGAGGGGATGAATCCCATTTCGTAGGGGATGCCGATAATACTCGGAAGGTAACTGGAAGAACAGCAAATGAGCTGAACAGGGCACACCGTATGGAAGGACCCATTCCTGACAAAAAGATACAAAGAAGGACTATGTCTGGAGGGGGAGTCTGATGGCATCAGCGATACTAGGAAACATGTTTGAGAAACTCAATCTCAGGACTAACAACTCCTTGATGCGTCTCGCTGCCAGAAAATTCAGGAAGCTCCCAGGTATAATGAACGATATGGATTTGGCCTTCAAATCTTTCGACGCTCTTATTCATGGCGATAAAGTGATGCATGAAGATGTAAGGAAAGTCTTCAAGAAATATTTCAAAGAGGTATCTGAGATAGTAGCCCTGCTCGAAGGCGAGATTAGAATCGCGAAGAAGGAACTAAACGATAACCTTACCGAAATTAACATGACGAGAGACAATCTTCTAATCTATGTCCGCAGCCATCCTCAAGCCGCTAAAGATGAAAAGGTGCAGAAACTGAATGAAGAAGTGAAGAAAGAAGTCTTAGATCTCGAAAAAACGTTCAACGAGTTCCTAAAAGAGTTAGGTTCTTTCCAGAGCTTGAAATTCTCTTCCTCAATGATCCTGAAGATAGACAGTCAGGCGAGAGAAGGATTGGCTAGGAGTCTTAGGCTAAGAAAGGAAGAGAAGAGATTCCACAAGGCATCTGGGCATGCTAACGATGATATGAGGAAAGGCAATCTGACAGATAAGGACTTGTCCGAGCATGAGACTGCGCACAAGAACGTCGAAATGGCTTTCACGGATTTGACTTTCATTATTGAGATTAGTGTTATTCTACTGAGAGAAATGTCTGCAGACATCCATAAGAAAAAGCAGATAATAATGGAGTACGCTACCCCTGAAGGGCAGAGAGGCTCCTTTGTTGCCGGAATAGGCTATCCCTGGGCAGAAGAGGAAGTCAAGAAACTTGATAAGCTATCTGCAGACCTTCTCCAATGGGTAAAAGAAGAGATAGATAGAGGAAGAATATTCTTTAGCGATATACAACATAAAGCAGCATAGGTGATAATCATGGATAAACAAGGAATAGTCTTTACACGGCCAAGAGACACTGTCAGCTTTTTCGTCGGACTTGTTCTGGTGGTATTCGGTGCACTGCCGATTGTCGTTAGGATGGGCTGGCTCGGCTTGGGCCTTCCAAGCTTTATGATGGAGCTCCCGGTCCAGATAGCTATCTGGATTGTGGCTGTAGCAGGACTCTATGTGGTAATAGATGGATTCATCGAGCCTCCAGCGCACAACCTGCACTGGTTCTTGATTGGTGCAGGACTGATCCTGTTCGTCGTTGGCCTGGTTCCCATACTGAACCAGTTCAGCGTAATCGGGTTCACGCTCGGCATCAAGAACACTCTAATCTACCAGATTATAATCACGGTAGAGGGTGCCCTGCTGCTCGTTGGCGGCCTGACAGAGCACTAACGGGGAGTCAAGACCTCGTACGGTCTCTCAGCGTATAGGCTATGCCTTCTGGGCACTATCATAGGTAGAAGGAACGGTATAAGGAGAGGTATGAACGCTATTGGAGCGTAACGGGCTGCCCCAGAGACTGTCCAGGCATACCTGTCTCGAATAGAACTCGCAAGGCGCCAGAATTCCCATGGGCTGAACGAACTTCTCCCTTCAGCTGCTGCTTCCCTGTGCTCCAGCTGACTGTCTGGCCCACTAGCTTCTCGGCCTTCTCTCTGCTGTCCACTCCATCCACGACGATTATCATCTGGTTGGTGGTCTGCCTGTGCCTGCTGCGCTTGTAGCTGTGGATCACTCCTTGCATGTGCTTCGCGAAAAGCTCTTTGTTTATAAACGTTTTGTCGGGTATAACTGGCCAGCACAGTCTCAGGACCCGTCTCTATTCTAGGGGTTAGGTTACGTTCTCCTTTAGCTAGTCCTCCCCATGCGTGAGCAGTATATGGGTAGTTTGTTGAGACCAGTTCTTGGATTTTCTTCTCAGGTATACTTCCGAATGGGTATGCGAAGGACTTGACCTCGTAGTTGGGAAGGTATCCTCTTATTTTCTCTTTGAACTCGTTCAGATCGTTTTGTACCTCTTTGTATGAGAGTTTCTTGTAGTTCTTGTGTCTTGCCCCGTGGCTTCCTATTTCGTATCCGTTGTTCACGAGGTATTCTAGCTTTCTCTTTGCCAGACCTTCTTGTTCGAATGGTTGTTTGCCTGACTCTGTGGTTGTGTTCACGAAGAATGTTGCTGTTACTGGCCATTCTGGATGCTGCCACTTGTACCTCTCAAGAATTCCTACTGCTGAATATGGGTCTATATTCCCATCTGGAAGGATTCTGAACTGGCTCTCCGTACTGTCATCAAAAGTGAGGACTGCACTTCCCTGCTTTGAGGATTGCTCCTGGAATGTGGTTAGCTCGTATCCTGACTCTCTGAGAT
>JAAOYH010000031.1 GCA_018221245.1 Candidatus Woesearchaeota archaeon | reverse complement strand
GCGACAGCTATCTTATGAGAGTAGGGGGTAGAGTATTAGGGTTATTCCTAGTTATAGTCACAGTTCTCATAGTTATATTAACATTCCTCTATACAGATCGTCTTCAGCAGCAGAGAGACATAGCTATAGACCAGCTCGTGACTATAGAGCCAACTGAGTGTAAGTACGATGATCCAACCCTTTGTCCGCAGGCAGACGAATCTAACATAGTCCTGCCTAGCCCTGTTGCAATAGGATTGGCTCTTATAGCAATAATGCTCGGAATCTACTTGTACAGATCCGATAGAACCCAGAAGGCTATCTTGGGAGAGCTCAAGGATAGGAAAACCAACCTAGAGAGAGATGAAGCGTCAAATCTGATACTGTCAGTACTCACAGAGGATGAGAAAAAGATAATCGAAGCTGTCAAGGTACAGCCAGGCATAACCCAGGCAACATTAAGACTTAGAGTTGATATGAGCAAGGCGAAGCTTAGCCAGCTCCTAAAGACATTAGACGAGAGAAGCCTTATCAAAAAAATAGAAGACGGAAAGACAAACACGGTCCACTTGAAGAGGGAGATTTGAATGGCGAAGAAAGCAACAAGATATCACAAAAGGAAGAAAAAGTCCAAAGCGCGTGAAGAACAGGCTCATTTAAGGAGAGCGCAGTTCAGAAAGAGGCAGCGTAACAAAAAGATACTGAACTACTCAATTTTAACAATCATAATAATCGCTGCAGCTTATGGGATATATGTCGCTCTGGATGATTCCCGACCAGGAGAATATGACGACTTCGCCAAATGCATAACCACAGAAGGCGCTATAATGTATGGCACAGACTGGTGTCCTCATTGCCAGGATCAGAAACGCATGTTCGGCAGGTCATTCAAGTACGTGAACTACATCAACTGCGATGTCAACCCGACAGCGTGCCAGCTTGCGGGAGTAGATAGCTACCCTACCTGGGTGTTCTCAGATGGAGTTGCTTCTTCGGGGGTGCAGGACTTGGCATTCTTAGCGGACAAGACAGGATGTGAGACATAGCCATGGGAAAGCAACTGATGTACGTGCTCTCGGCAGTTATAGTCCTGAATGTGATATTCATACTGCTGATGCAGGTGAAGCTGGATGAATCTGCAGCACCTGTAGTGCCTAGACCAGTTCCGAAAGTCATACCTCCTCCAGAGCCTGAGGTTCTTCCCGAAGTGAGAACGTTGGTACTAGAATCTTCAGACTGTCCAGAATGCTATGACGTGAGAGCGTACGCAGACCTGCTCAAAAATCAGATAAACATATTATTGGAGGATGGTCCTGACGGTATTTTTGAAACTAAGATTCTTCCTGCTCTTGTCTTCAATCAGAGTATTGAAGAATACCCTGAGATGCTGACTGACTGGGAACTATGGGGTTCTATCAAAACAATCGATGAAGGTCTATACGCTGGCAAGTGGTACGTCCTCCCTACATTTAACCCACCCTTCTGGGATGTTAAGGAACAGAGGATGCGTGGAGACGTAGTTATCACCCTACTAGATATGAAAGAGTGCAAAGAGTGCTATGATGTTGATATCCACAGACAAAACATAGAGAATCAATACCTTTCTATAAAAGAAGAACACAAAGTTGATATTTCCAGTCCAGAAGGTAAAGAACTATTGGAGAAATATGGAATAACTGCGGTTCCCACGATAATCATAGGTCCTGAAGCAGAAGTGTACCCTGGGTTTGAGGAAAGATGGTCTGTTGTAGGAACAAAAGAAGATGACGGTTCGTTCATCCTTAGGGATATGCAGAGAATCCAACTAACATACTATGACTTGCTCCAAGAGCGCGTGATGGAACCATGAAAGAAGAACTGAAGGAGAATATAATTGTATTGCTCATTTTTGTGCTGATAATAGGGGCCTTAGTCTTCTGGATAATGTCTTCGCGTTCTGCACCTGAAGAAGAGGATGATGTAAGATATAGGATACCTCTGGGCAACAGTCCCCGCCTGGGCGACATAGAAGCTCCTGTTGTTGTAGTTCAGTTCTCCGATTTTGAGTGCCCCTACTGCGGTGCATTCGCGCTCCAGTCCTTTCCAATCATAAGAGAGAAATACATAGACACGGGGCAAGTGCTGTTCATCTACAAACAGTACCCCCTTACTAGAATACACCTGAAAGCTTATCGGGCAGCTCTTGCGGCAGCGTGTGCGGCAGAGCAAGACTCTTTCTGGGAGTACCATGACATTCTCTACGAGAACATAGACGCTCTTGAGATAGGAGATCTGCAGAACTATGCAAGCATACTGGAGCTTGATACAGAGCGGTTCGAGAAATGCTTCATAGGAGAGGAACTTAAATCGCGAGTCCTGGAAGAGATGCAGGCAGGTATTGACGCTTCAGTCACAGGCACCCCCACTTTCTTCTTCAATGGTCGTAAAGTGACGGGAGCGCTCTCACCCGAAGCATTCGGTGCAGAAGTCGAGGCAGAGCTTACAGAATGAATTCCTCATCACTATAGGGGGGAGAGAATGATTTATAAGGCCTATTCTCCGAGAATCAAGTATGTATGTAGGCGTGGATATCGGTGGGACCAAGATTGCGGCAGGACTTGTCAGCAGGGATGGGAAAATTCTCAGAAAACTAGAGGTTCCCACTAAAAAAGGCAAAGAGCAAATTCTTGCCCACCTAAGAAAGATGATTCGTATGGTCTCTGCAGGGCAAGAGATTCACGGTGTGGGGATAGGTGTGCCTGGAACTTTCAAGGGCACAAAGATTATCGATCTCCCTAACCTGCAAGACCTTAGCGGTGTGGATCTTAACAAGGAGCTGAATTTCAATGTTCCTGTCGTGCTACAGAATGATGCCAGATGCTTCGTTCTAGGTGAGCAACACTTCGGTAAAGGCCAAGGCAACCCCACAGTGATAGGCATAACTATAGGCACGAGTCTCGGAACAGGACTGGTTCTCGATGGGTCGCTCTACACAGGGAGCCATGGGTATGCGGGAGAAATAAGCAGGGTATTCGCCAATCCCAAAGATGTTCTGATAGGCAAGCTCCCATTCTTTTGGGGTGATTTCGGCGGAGAGTACATCCATTGGTTACACAAGAAGAACGGTGGTAAGGCTGAACGTGCTTCGGACGTCTGGAAGTTAGGATCGCCCGCAGCGAAGAAGACTCAGAAAGAGGTCGCGCAATTCCTGGCAATGCACGTGGCCAACTTGGTGAATATTTTTGACCCTGATATGATTGTGTTTGGGGGAGGAATAGCCAATGAGAAGCTAATAGCGCACATAAGAAAATTTACGGATGGCTATCTCAAAGTCATTCCTAAGGAGTCAAGGCCACGAATCGAGCTTTCTGAGAATCCTGTGGATTCAGGCATACGTGGTGCAGTTCTCTCAGTAAGGGGTTAGTTGAACCCTCCACAATATTTATAAATCCCGACGGGGCGTCATGCACGTAGAGACGACTCTCTCGGTGGTAAGGTAATGGTGATGCTTCCTGGCCTTTTTGGCCCTTCAGGTATGTTTAGTAATTTCTTCCTATCACCCGACAAGATACCTCTAGTTCTGGCGTTCGTAATCCCTCTGATAATCCTATACCTCATCAAGCCACGTCCCACCAATGTGACCATCCCCAGTCTTATGTTCATTCTCAAGGATGTAGGCAAGAGCACAGTTCACAGGTTCTTCAGGAGTATCTTCAACGACATACTTTTCTTGCTTCAGCTGTTGGCCATTCTCCTGCTGGCCATGGCGATAGCCAAGCCGTTCTTCGAGGTGAGCCAGGAATCTCTCGTCCAGCAGAGCATCATTGTCATAGATGTGAGCGCATCGACTAATGCCGAAGACAGGTGGGATGAGATACAGGACCTCGCGATAGATAGCCTGGCAGGAGAGAACGTGATAATACTGGCTAGAAAGGGACCTATAGTGCTAGAGGAGGGAGGGCAAGACCGTCTGTCTACAGGTGACGCGAAGAACCTGATACAGGACCTGGAGCCCTCAGACATGCAAGGTGACCTTCCTACAGCCCTGACGTTGGCGGAGCAGTATACTGGGACGGAGACCAAGGTCACAGTGATATCTGATATGGTACTATCTTTGATAGAGACGCCTCAGCTGATAGAGGCGAAGCTCAAGATTTTGAGGAGCAAAGGCGCTCTCGTAGAGATTAAGACGGTCGAGGCAGGTGGGGAGAATGTAGGCATAATAGATGCTCAGCTCAACACTAACGATGCTACAATAGAGCTGAAGATACAGAACTTCAACGATCGGCTGGAGGAGATAAAGCTCGAGGTGAACGGAAAGAGGATAGACCTGCAGCAGAATATCTTGGAGAAAAGAGGACAACCAGGCAGTCTGCTCTCCGTGAACGTGCCCTTGGTTCATGGGATGTCAGAGTTCGAGCTTTCACCTAAAGATGACTTTATGATTGATAACTTCTACTATGTTAGCATTCCTACGCAGGAATCCGTGAGCGCTCTCATGATAAGTAATGATGACAAAGTCCATAGGAGCAGGCTCATCCCCGCTCTAAAGGCTGCAGGTGACGAGTTCACTGAAGTGGTCATACAATACGCGGAGCCTCCAAAGGTGCCAGACCTTAACCATAACCTGTACATCCTGAAGGATGTCAACACACAGTTCGTGCTTCCAGGAGTGATAAAGGGCATAGAGCAGAAGGTTTCAGAAGGCGCTGTAGCGATAATCTATGCACAACCGGACCTATTTAACCTCGACTTCAAAAACATCCTCCCTGTAGAGTACAAGTCCCAGGCGCAACCCCTTGCTGGAAGACAAGAACTCATAGTCAACGGAAGCCTATCACTCATGCGAGGCCTCTCAGACATAGGTCAGGCAGACGGAGATCAGCTGTTGAGAGTGAAAGCCAAGAACGACGCGATAGTGTATGCGAGCGTCTCCACCAACGATGGGCCAGAACCTGTGATAGCTGCTAAGAGGATAGGAAAAGGTGCGGTGATATACTATGGGATACGCGACAAGCAGACATATGACCTCGATCCTCAAAGTTATGCGATAATCTGGGGGCGCATAGTCGATTTCAGTCTAGTGGATCCAATGACCCTAAATCTTCCTACAGGAGCAGTCATACCTGTGAGAGGACAGAACGTGAAGACTCCTATGGGTAAGTTGCCTGGGCCCGTACTAATGAGCAAAGCAGGAGTGTACCAGCTTCCTGACCGGACTCTTGTGGCCAACCTGTATGGACTCTCAACCAGTCTAAAGACCTCTACAGAGATAGTGGGTGTAAGATCGGAGAGCGCCATAGCCTCACCTGTAGAGATAGATATCGACGACATATCATCATCGGGAGATGGTGATGAAAAAACAAAGGTTCCCAAAGATTTGACAAACTGGCTTATCATTCTGGGACTCATAGTTATGCTTGTGGAACTGCTATATGTCAAGTATAGAGGTGATATCTGATGCAGTTCATGGACTTCCTATCTGCCCAGACAGATAAGCTATCGGGCTTTTTCAGACACCCAGAATGGCTTTGGCTAATACCCTTCCTAGTGATAGGATTATTCTTCCTGATAAGAAAAAATTTCGTGACATACGGGTTCGACGACAATGGGCGTCGCCGCCTCAGGAGAGTAAGGATGTCTGTCTTTATCCTAAGGTCACTGGCAGTGATAGCAATCATTATTGCGTTGGCCACACCATTTACCATACTCTCTCAGGAATCCGATGGGAACCCCAGAGCTCTTGTCCTCATAGACAGGAGTGGTAGCATGGGTCTCTACGACATGAGTTTCATAGACTTCCTTGTAGGTGAGCTGAAAGACAGGTTACCCACTACAGTAAGAGAGTTCGGTTCAGAGGAGAACAGTCCAATAGGAGACGCTACGTTAGGTCATGAAGAGCACATCCTCCTAATAACTGACGGGAACGCCAATTCAGGAGTGGCTCTAATGGATGTGGCAATGGTGATTCGCAGCCAAAACAGAACTCTGAACGCGATAAACCTAGATCCTCTAGAGCAAGACGCTGCGGTCTTCATAGACGCGCCTGCTAATGTGCCTCTCGGGTTCCCCGCAGAGATACTGGTTGAGGTCACGAATACACAGGAGTCTCCTGTGCCACTGGAGATTCTCATAGATGGCAGAGTTGTACATACTGAGTTAACCCAAGGCGTGGTTGAGCTGTCCCCTCTGTTAGCAACAGGATATCACAAGATAGAGGCGAGAATATCTGGCAAGGACTCTAATGAAGATAACAATGCCCATTACAGAGTCATCCAAGTCCTAGATAAGCCTAAGATATTCATCCTCTCCGAAAAGAGAGGTGCTCTGGAGGACGCTATAAGTGAGATATTCGATACGACCATAGGTAGCAACCTACCGGGTGATCTCAGCGATTACTATTCAATCATAATCAACGATATGAAAGCTGCGTCTATCAGGGATACGGGAAGGATAGCAGATTTCCTTAGGGATGAAGAAGGCGGTAGGCTAGGGAATGGCCTGGTAACTATCGGAGGATTCAACAGCTACGACAGAGGAGGGTACCAGAACACAGATCTTGAGACCATCTTGCCAGTGAAGGTAGGAAAGCCAAAACGCTCCATAGGCGAGAACAACCTTGTCTTTGTCTTGCAAGTAAGCGGCACTACGGGCGCAGTCAAGTATGTGAAAAACGACAAGGGAGAGCTCGTTCCGGTTGTGGATAAGACACCTACTATCGACGTGATAAAGGCACAGGCTATCTCAGCGATAAACAGTCTAAACCTGAAGAATAACGTAGGTCTCGTAGCTTTCGGAATATCCACTGAAGGACAATCTTTCTCCAACCCTACAGAGGCACTCAGGGCATCTGTTGTCAAGATAGCAGACATTGAGCCACTGTATGACCACAAGAAGGAACTGGAGGAGAAGATACCTACCATAATAGGCGGAGGTACGACTGCACCAGATGTAGCTCTCCGTACTGCTGTTGAGATGCTCAGAGGAAAATCAGGAGACAAGACAATAATCCTGCTCACTAACGGAAGGTTCTCTGCAGGCCTTGGTGCTGGTTCTGATGTGCCTGCCAAGGTGAACACCCTCGCAGTAGTAGAGAACGCGTACAAGAGATATGGGATAAACACACAGACCATAGGTGTGGGCTCCACAGATGTTGATGAGTTCAGCAAGAAAGTAGATGAGATGTTCCTAAGGGATGTAGCTATAGCAGGAGACAGCACATATGACCGGGCCACGAATCTTGCAAGCCTGATAATCAAGTATGGTGATCCAAACGAGAAAGGATTCGGCGAGGATTTCATCCTTGTGCCGCTCAGCCTCACACACTTCATAACAAAGGATGTGGAGCTAGATGCTGTTCTCAACGGGTACAATGAGGTCAGCCCCAAAGATGGCAGCAGAATTCTCGTCTCTACAGATATGGGATTGCCCGCAGTGACCACTTGGAACTACTTCAACGGGCGCGTCGCTGCCCTGACTGTGTTTACAGGCTCGGGGCTTGGACCTCTCCTGCAGGGAGAGAATTCAGATTTAGTTAGGAACACAATACTCTGGACTGTCGGTAATCCCTCAAGGAAACAGTCTGTCAGAGTAACTATACCCTCCACTATAGTGGGACGTGAGTCGACAGCCACGTTCGTGAGTCAGGACCCTATAAGCGGGGACTGTCCTGACACACCGTTACAGTTCGAAAGCGGCCAAGGTGATACCTATGTGTTCGTGTTTACTCCTGAGAAAATAGGGTTCGCTACAGTATGCGGTATCCCTTATGCCATCAACGGGCCGAGCGAGCATTGGCGTGTTGGAGAGAGCAAAGGACTTAGAACCGCTGTGGAGATGACTGGCGGAAGAGTTTTTGAATACGATAAGATAGATGACATAATCGAGAACATCAAGACAATAAGTACCCGTGTGACTCTTGAGAAGACAGAGATAAGGAATCCTTTCATTGTTATAGCCTTAATCCTGTTCCTCCTCGAAATCTTTATTAGAAGACTTACAAAGATACAGAAGTGAAAACATGGCAAGCTACCTAGGACGAAACGTGAACCTCGCACTACTCCTGATAATTATAGGAGTTGTCGTCGCGCTGGTGGGTACGACAGTATTCTTCCAGCAGACACTAGAAAACAAGACGACATCATTCGAGTCGACATCAGAGACATTGACCGCATGTCAAGTCGCACTGACCAACTACCAAGACAGATATTCGGAAAGCCAGGAAAGAGTATCTGAGACTGCCGAAGACATCAGGAAATACGACGAGCTTTACGAGCAGAAAGTTGGTGAGCTTGGTGATACGCAGCAGCAGCTCTTGCAGGCTAAAACACAACAAGAGTTCGAGAGGCTGCAGAAGCAGAAATTCCAGGAGCGTTACGAGACTGAGCTCGCTACCAATAGAGAACTCAGCAACAATATAGATGATCTCAAGGGGGACATTCTTTCTCTGAGATCAGACATATCAGATTTGGAGGATGAGCTAGACGCGTGCACATGAAACCCATACAATCCATGTTCAATGAGGTCCAGTATGAACTGGTCAAGATAATCTTGCTGAACGTCTTCCTGACAACAGTCATACTCTTCTTGGCGCTGGACTTAGTTGCACTGATATTCAACATGCCTCTCTGGTATGTTATAGTCATATCTTTCATCTACTTCACGATACTCATGGCAAGCGAAGTACGGAAGATTTCAATCAAGAACGTGGAAGATAAGAACCCGGAGCTCAGGGAGATTCTGAGGACTGCAAAAGATAATCAGAATGAGGAGACCCTTATGGCGCATGCTCTCTTCTATGACGTAATGCAGAAGATGCGCAGAGTATCATCCGGAACGTTCCTGGACTTCAAGAAGCTCATGACGAAAATCTCGATAATCTTCGTTCTATCAGTAGTGCTCGTTAGTATAACTTTCATGGGTGTCAATATCGCCAAGTTTGACAACCCCTTCGCCGGACCATTAGGTACGTTCGGTAGTTGGTTTAGAGACATAACGGGTCAGGCGGACGGTACCGCAGGCACGGAAGGACCAGATGATGTATTTGGCGATTATCAAATGGCTCAGCTAGGAGAGAACGATCTCGTGGCGACCATCAATCCATCACTTAGCAATCCTGACTTCAACGATGTGGACCCAGCGAGTCCCAGCAACGACCCTTTAAGAGACCTAACTGGCGGAGATGATACGGGCTTCAACACAGGAGGCTCCGGATTCTCACAGGAAGGAATTGACGAGCGAGATCTAGAAAGATCCTACAGGTTCGCGATAAGTACACAGGAGTAAAAGGAGGAGGAATAATCATGACAGCACCAAGCGCAGACGCGGTCAAGAACATTGACAAGCTCAAGGCCACGTTCACTAATGTAAAAGCCGAAATCGCAAAGAAGATTATCGGCCAGGAAGATGTAATCGAACAGATTCTCATCGCAATCCTGACAGACAGCAACGCATTGCTTGAGTCATATCCAGGACTGGGCAAGACAACAATGATCAAATCGGCGGCAGAGGTGATGAACCTCAAGTTCAGCAGGATTCAAGGAACTCCTGACCTCATGCCTTCGGACGTCACAGGTACATATGTGATTGAAGAGAAAGATGGGAAGAAGATTTTCAAGTTCCAGCGTGGACCTATCTTTGCGAACGTTATCCTATTTGACGAGGTTAACCGCGCGACGCCTAAGACACAGGCAGCAATGCTTGAGGCAATGCAGGAAAAGCAGGTAACTGTCGGTAATCAGACCTTCGAACTGGACAAGCCCTTCTTCGTGCTCGCGACACAGAACCCAATAGATCAAGAAGGAACTTATCCTCTGCCAGAGGCGCAGACGGACAGGTTCTTGCTGAAGATTATGGTCGACTATCCTTCTGCAGACCAGGAGGTCCAGATAGTTGATCAATACACCAAAGTGTTAGACGAGAAGGGCTTGAAACAGCTCTTATCTGGAGAGAGTATCCTCCTGCTCCAGAAGCTGACACGCCAGGTGCCTATCGCGAACGATATCAAGAGAAGAGCAGTGGACATCGTGCATAAAACGCGCAACACTCCAGACCTGATAGAATACGGCGCGTCTCCTAGGGCATCTCTTGGTTTAGTTTTGGCAGCCAAAGCACGCGCTCTAATGGATGGGCGCAAGTTCGTATCAGCGAAGGACATAGAAGAGGTCGCGTTCCCTGTACTGAGACACAGGATTATCTTGAGCTTCAAAGCTGAAAGAGCTGGCAAATCACCAGACGATGTTGTTAGGGAGATTTTAAAGTAAGATGGTCATCGAGACTGACTTCCTGCAATCTTTGGACAGGCTTAAAGTAATCCTGAAAAAGAAAATTTATACGGATAATCAGGGAGATCACGAAGAACAGAGGTATGGTGACTCTTTAGTTTTCAAAGACTTCAAAGCATACTCGCCTGGAGATGATTTCAGGTTCATAGATTGGAAGGTCTATGCGAGAACTGACAAGTTCTATGTCAGAAGGTTCGAATCAGAACGTAACATGACTGTGCATATTCTCGTCGACAACTCGGCGAGCATGAACTTCGGAACAACGAACCACACTAAGTTCGAATATGCCGCGATGGTGGGAATGGGATTCGCTTACATGGCGAACAAAAATAACGAACGGTTCAACCTGAACACGTTCACGGAACATGTCACTGCGTTCAGACCTAAGAAAGGATCTGGGAACTTGGCATACTTGTTCGAATACCTCAGTCACCTAAAAGTTGAGGGGAAGAGCAGCTTCATCCAGAGTATGGATGAGTATAGGAAACGTATAACGAGCAGATCTCTTTTAGTGTTCATATCTGACTTCTTGTATGATCCTGATGAAGTTGAAGAGGTACTTCAGAGATACAGAAAGAGCGAAGTGTTTGTCGTCCAGGTTTTGGATATTGAGGAACGGAACCTCACCCTATCTGGTGACGTTGTTTTGGAGGATGCGGAGACGCATGATAAGATGCGGACATTCATCTCAAACAGGTTCAAGAACTCTTATCAGGCAAAGCTAGAAGAACATATAGCAAGGTTGAAAGATATCTGCGAGCACACTGGCGCTAGCTTCATATCAGTGAGCACTAACACTCCTTTATTCGAAGCATTCTATCACATGTTCCGTTGAACAAGTTAATTTATGATGGAAGTAGTTCGTATAAACTGAAACATTTAAAAACAGTTTTCCCTGGTGAGCAACTATAACTCTTCGGAGGAAAGTCCATGGCAGCAAAAAAGAAAGCGCCTAAACGCAAGGCGGCCAAGAAGAAGACTGTGAAAAGGAAAGCAGTCAAGAAAAAGGTCACTAAGAAAAAGGCAGTCAAGCGCAAGGCAACAAAGAAGAAGGCAGTGAAGCGGAAGGCCACTAAGAAGAAGGCAGTGAAGCGGAAAGCTACAAAGAAGAAGGCAGTCAAGAAGAAGGTCGCTAAGAAGAAGACCACTAAGAAAAAGGCCAAAAAGAAAAAGACGGCCAAGAAGAAGACTACCAAGAAAAAAACCGTGAAGAAAAAGGCCAAGAAGGCGAAGCGAAAGCCAGCCAAGAAAAAGGCCAAAAAGAAAGCGGTTAAGCGAAAGCCTGCAAAGCGCAAGGCTAAGCGAAAAAAGAAGAAGTGATCATAATCATTTCTAATTTCCTTTTTTTATTTATTTTCTAAAGAAGATCTGAATTTCTCTCTACAACGTTCCTGTAATTCTTGGCTGCTCGAGAAATACTTTTGATGTCTGATTCCAAGTGAGCATTCATGTTGTACAGCTCTGTAGGCGAAATACCCTTTGAAGAACTCCTTGATGCTAACTGGGCATTATTGACAGCATTAGAGAAACTCACAGAGAGTTGTTTCAACGCCTCAATGATGTGGCCGGCAGCATCAGGATGTTTGGGCTCGAGATCAATCTCAATAGAACCGTTTCTGTTACATATTTTTCTATACTCCTGAAGATATTTCAAGTAGTCTTCGAATAAGACGGGTGCAGTTTTCCTCCACTTATCACTGTGTTCGGAAATTCCTTTGAGTTCACCCATAAGAATTGTGAGTTGCCTTCCAGGGACACTGTTGTGTCTAAGACCGTGTGGAATCAGCTCGTCTACGCCCTGCAATAGGTAGCGTTTCAGAGGACTCATCCAAACTCACCTGGACGATCCATCCTGTCCAGGCGCGGATCATCTGCCATTTTTATCACTCTGTTAGCGTCGAGTGTTCCCTTCTCATACCTGACAAAATTATGGTTGCTGCAATCAGGACAGACTTTTGGCAGGTTAGTTGCGTTACGTGAGAACTTAAATCTACAGTCGATGCACTGGTAGTCGAAGATACGTCCTTCCTTGCGCTCCTGTTCTTCTTCCTGTTTCTGCTCTAGTCCAAGGCATACGAAGCAAGCAAGGTCGTTTCCATTGGGAAGGAACCTTACCTGGTCGAAATCGTACTCCTCTCCACAGCGGGTGCAACGCACACTACGGCGCACCTCACTCATCGTCGGAGAACCTCCTTTTTGCTACGTCGTCCAACATGGCCTGCGCACTGCTTTCGCGTTCAGTGAGGATATTTCTGCTGCCGCAATATCCACAGGTAACATCGTTTGCCTGGCGAACGCTGGAGAATGCAAACTTGCAATCGCCACAAGTGTAGCGTAACTGTTTGCCTGGTTCTTTCTTCTTTGTTGGTACAGGTTCTTTCTTCTCTTCGGGCGAGAGCCCAGCGCAGGGTCTACAAGTCATACCCTTGCCGGAAGCATCAACGACCATCTCGAGAATAGGAACCAGCTTATAGCATCTGATACACTTTCCGGTTATCTCTTCTTGCTCCATACAGTGTATTTGGCCTGCAGAATATTTATGCCTACCGGTAAAGTATGTCGTCAGGGCATTTTCCGGTAACTATATTGCGGGCACCATCAATGGCGCTTAGACCAGCAACCGCGAAAGAATACAGGAGGATTCCACCCTCAACAATACGAATGTCTGAGTAATAAGGATCATTGAGGAGTCTCTGGACATTAGGGTCTTGGAGGCACATGATTCCTGCATAAGTAATACCTGCTGATGCAATCATCTCCAGGCCTCCCCAAACTCTTTGCCTAAGCATAAGAAATGGGAGTCTGCACAGAATCTTAAAGTAATGGGTTCTGTCCGCCATAGAGGGCGTAGAACTGACCGTTCTTGAACTCGAGAGAAAAGATGTCGTTATTACATGCTGTGGCACGCATCTTCACAACAGATATCTCTCTTACCACTTGTCGTCTGAATGGGGTGAGCTTGATGACAATGATTCCGTCGCTGAGGAAGTCCTCTATCTCATACTCTGAGAACTTGCTCCCGTCAAGAGGCATCTCGCTTATGACAAAACTAGTTAGTTCAAGATCACGTAGGAACTCAAAGATCATGAATAGCTCTATCCTGGGATTCTCAAGTCTTGTAAGCACATAAAGAGCAGATAGAGAGTCGAGGACGATTAGCTTGGCCCCTGCTTCTAACGTAATCTTTTTCACAACGTTCTTTATGACGTTAAGCCATGACTTATTGTTGTCCAAGGTGATGTCGCGAATCTCTTTCCTAATAGCACCAACGTCGATGATAAACATAGAGCCCTTGTCCCGACTCATCTGTTGAATCCTTCCCTGTAATTCAGATAAATCCTTTATGACCACAAGGTCGACTTTGGAGAAATCGTAGTCTAAATTAATCATGTGGGTGACTAGACTTTCAGCAGACTGTTCGAGGCTGATGTAGAGTGCATTCTTGCCGTTTATGGCTTCGTGAAAGAGTATGTTGAACGCTAGAGATGACTTCATAGTGCCTGCAGCACCAGAAATAAGAGTGATATGCCCTTCAGGAATGCCTCCTTGGAGATTCTCATCAAGTCCATTCACGTAAGTCTTGATACGTCTAATCTCGTGTTTATCACGAACCAACTCAGCCATCACTCACCTCTCGAGTATTCTCACCCGTATATCTATATTTAAACCTTGTCCTAGTCTTCTTCGTGGGAAATTCCGTGTACTTTACCGTTCTTTGTAGTGATAATTATGAGTTGTTTTTCGTTTTCAGGTTCCAAGAGCGCACAACCAACTATTATGCTGTCAACCATATACTGCCAGATCTTCTTACCTGTCTGTTCTCCAGGGTCAGATGTCAGGATGTTTGAGTAATGCCCTGCCTGATTCACTATTCCTGACAGTCCAGGAACGTAATCGAAAACATAAGTGCCTGTGCCGTCTAGGACATACAGGTTATGGTCGTAGCTGCCCACGACTACTTCCAGGTGTCCGTCCTTGTCGAGGTCTGTCACGATGGGTGTCGTGGTGACCCAGAAGTTGGTTTCATAGCTCCATACCCTCTTGCCTTGGCTGCTCACAGCATAGACTGTGTTATCGCAGCTGCTGAATACTATCTCTGGGTCATTATCCTTGTTCAGGTCTGCTACCGTGGCGGCATTGTAGATGCTCCCTTCGGTGTTGAACGTCCAGACTATCTCTCCGTGTTCGCTCAGACACACGAGATCTCCTGCGTGAGTGCCGATCACCATGCGGTCCTCTTCATCCGCTGTGAAGAATGTAGGCGCTGAAGTAATTTTGCTCTCTAGGGGAACCCTCCAGATTATTTCTTGCCCTGGAGTTATCGCGATGAGTTCACCGTTATTATTGCCAAAGACAATCATCGTGCGCCCGGTCTTTTTACTCTTGAGCACTCCAGGTACAGATTCAAGTGCAGCGTCTTCCATGAACTCGAAGATTTTTTCACCTGTACTTCTGAGTATGGTCAGCTTGTTATTGGTGCTCGTCACGAGAATCTCAGGATGACCATCAGAGTTGATATCGTCTACGGTGACTGATGCCTTTATACTTCCTCCGCAGTCATGGCTCCATAGCATGCGTCCATTAGCGGAGAGGCAGTACAGGGTGCCTTGTTCTGTTCCCACGAGAATTTCTAGGTGGCCATCCCGAGTTATGTCTGCTATAACTGGTGCGGCATCTATTGAGTGGACTCTGTCTTCGTCCACAAAAAATGAATCTACTTGTGAGAGTTGTTGACTTGCGTTGAAGGTCCAGAGCTCTTTTCCTTCGTGGTTTAGGCATATGACTGTGCCTTTCTTCGTGCCGAATACGATGTGGGGATGTCCGGTCCCGCTCAGATCACCTATTGCAGGTGGAGAGACGATGGGGGCTTTCGCGTCATATGTCCATTTCGTGTCGATTTTGCCGCCGCCGTGCGCTGCGAACATGCTCTTCAGTTTCATTGCCCACCTCTTAATTCCCTACTGAGTCGAGAGTTTATAAAGCTTGTCGAGAGTTGCTCCTGTGCTCGATACATTTATAAACCATATTGGAGAGGGGTATTCTACCGAGGTGGAGATTGGCTGGAGATATCAGCGAAGAGGTGAGCAGGCTTCTGTCACAGGGTAAAGAGCCCAAAGACATCAGAATCATGCTCGAGCAAAAGGGATATGCGGGCCAAGATATTGCGGCTGCCCTGGAGACTAGCAGGGGAGTCCAAGGACGGCGCAGAAATTCTGAAGATGATAGGAACAGCAAGTTTCTGTTGACCAGAGAGGTATTTGATAGGATAGGATATGGAGCGGCCACTCCTCAGTTTGTGAACATACTCTTCTGGCTATCCGCCCAGAGCCATCCTTATATCATATTCATAATTGGAGTCCTGAACGGATTGAAGACCGTCTCGAGTGTCTTCTTCAGTAACCTTCTCCAGGCGTACGATGATCGTCATAAGATTAGCAAGAACAGCATTGCCATGGCAGGAATAATCTTCGGATTTAGCTTTTTGGGGATGGCATTCGCTATACTATTGAGGAATATCTGGGTATTCTCTGCATCGTTCTTGCTTGGAAGTGTTGCTATCGTAGCTTATGGCGATCTCTATCAGCGATTTGTCAACAATCTGATAAGAAAGGAGCGGAGAATGCCTTTATTGAGGAGTGCTGCATATTGGGGAGTTCTCATAACGGGAGCGAGCCTACTCTTGACAGGATGGCTCCTAGACAAATTCCCTATGTCGGGAGTACCTTGGGAAGTGACTCTCTTCGGGATAACATACTCGCTAAAGGTGTATGGCTACCTCTTGGCGTTCGAGATAACTGCGTTCTCATTCATCTTGGCAGGTTATATCACCAGTCTTCTCTCTGACAGGCGGGATCTCAGATCTTACAGGTTCTTCCATTTCCTGAGGGAGCAACATCGAGAGACTCTGAAGAAACTCCATGTGTTCTGGTCTAGCAAGTACGTGGCCTTGATGACCCTTGCGTCGGTCTTTACGGG
>JAAOYH010000030.1 GCA_018221245.1 Candidatus Woesearchaeota archaeon | reverse complement strand
CGTTCCAGAGTTAATTCTGTGCAAACAGATGGAGATTCCCTATTGTTCTATTTGTTCAAATGTGAACTACGCTGAAGGACTGGATAAGACCCCTGTGAGTCACGAACAGACCAACAGCGTAATGGATATAGCAGCTCCAAAAATGCTTAGATTAGTAGAAGAGATCTTGAAATCATACTAGTCTGGCTTCGCGGGCTCTACGGCAGCATACCTTATCACGTTCTCTATCATAAGATCGAGCTTTTCACGAGCATGGTTATCTGTGAGCTCACCATCCTTAAAATTTCCTTGCCAAGTATGCACAGTAGGCTGGACCATGATAGTCCACAGCTCGTAGGATAGTATCTTTAGCATGTCTGCCGCTGCAAGATAAGATCTTATCCCTCCTGAATTGCATATCATTCCAACAGCCTTGTAGTACATGCCGTGGTTCATTATGTCTATGAAGTTCTTCAACGGCCCTGCCACAGTGTACTGGTAAACTGGCATCCCTATGATGTATCCGTCCGCAGATGATATGGTCTTGTAAGTTTTCTGCATGTCTGAGTTATAGTCATCTATGCTTCTTCCATCACAGAACTGTAGTTTGAGCTCACGGAGATCTATTACTTCATGGTCGACGTCCTTATCTTGTAGCTTCTTGACAGCCTCCGCCACAACTATTGCTGTGCGAGAGTCCTGGTTCAAGCTGCCTTGTATAACAACAATTTTCACCATGTTCTCACCCCTCCCACATCCTTATTTAAGTTTTTTCCAGAAAAAAAATGAAAAAAAGAAATTATTTCTTGCGCTTCATGACTGCAGTTACAGCCGCACCAATAGCAGCACCAACACCTACAGCGATAGCAACCGCTTTGTCAGGATTCTTCTTGGCGTAGGCTTTCATTTTCTTCTCCGCTGCTAGAAGCTTCTGCTTAGCCTTCTTGAACTCTGCAATGGCTTTCTTTCTCAGCACCACTTCCTCTTTCTTAATCTGTGCCGCAGTCTTCTTGACATTTCTCTTCACAGATTTCTTAGTGAGCTTCCTCTTTGGTGCCTTACGTTTCGTTGCTTTTTTTCTTTTGGGAGCCTTCTTTTTTACCATCATACCACCCTCATTTTTAACATTCTGTACTTGAGATATAAGCTAAATACGAGCAGGATTGCGCCTAACACAAAGAAAGATGCGTGTCTTGAATATCCTACGAACTCAGTCATATAGAAAAATATTGCAAACAGCATAAACAGCCACGCGACACCATTCAGAGCAGATATTTGCAAGTCTATCATCATCTTTTGGTGATGCTGCTTTATCCTGACATCAATCTTCTTGATGATGTTGTCTACTTTCGTCTCTACTTTATGGATTAGCACGTCTGCCTCACCCTCTACCTTGGTCACCACGCTCGAGAAAAGGAGCTCAGTCAACCCAGATAGCATAGAGGAAAGACCACCTTGCTTCTTCTTCGCCATAGAACTCATCACGGAAACACCGTGTTATAAATGTTATTAATCCTTGACGCCTTGGAGTGCAAGAAGATCCTCTGTGGTAAGCTTCTGACCTTTCACCATCTTGGATTCTGCCTCTTTCGCGCGCTCCTTGAGGGTCTTCTGTTCTGCTTCTTGCTTTTTCCTGCGAGCATTCATAGATTGTTCGCGTTT
Source organism: Candidatus Woesearchaeota archaeon (assembly GCA_018221245.1). Lineage (GTDB taxonomy): Archaea > Nanobdellota > Nanobdellia > Woesearchaeales > UBA525 > UBA525. Next base: position 36,804 of record JAAOYH010000030.1, on the reverse strand, counting down.
CTTCGCGCGCTCCTTACGCTCCTCTTCACGGACGTCTGTAATATCTCCTGAAAGCTCCACATATTCTTGCTTGTGTTTTAGGAAGTCCTGGTAGACCTTGTCCTCGTTGGCCTTCAGTTCGTCAATTTCTTTCCCCAACAAGAGCATCTTCTCATGATAATCCTGTGATTGCTTCGCCAGCTCCGTGACTTTTGCGTGGAGTGCGTTTGCATCCTTCTTGAGAACATCAATCTCCTTGCTCTTAGCAGAAGTCTCCGCAGATAGCCCTGAGACCTCCTTTATCTGGTTGAGCTGTTTCTGGAGAATCTTGAGGGTCTTCATAACTTTCTGCTCAGCACCAAAGCTCATAGGAATTGTCTCTACTTTGGTCTCTAGGTCCTTAATCTGTTTCTGAATCATGTGCGGCCTTAGTGGCCTGCCTCGTGGATCCATAGGCATAGACCCTGCTGCCTTCTCCTTCTTGGGCCGAGTCTTCTTAATCTCTTCAATTCTCTCTGTAATCTGCGTATTGAGCTTATCACGATCCTTTTTTATCTCTCGTACCTGTCGGGTGAGCCCATTCCTTGTTATCTTAAGTTGGTTTATAGCGCGAATCTTCTCTGCTATCTGGGTGCCAAGCTCCTGCTTCTTCCTGAACGCCTCTTCTTTCTTCTCGTTCAGATCCTTGAGCTTCGCTTTCAGCTGCTCAGGGGTCAGCTCAGGCTTCTTTGAAGTTTTCTCTTTAGAATCCTTCTTCTTAGAAGGCTTCTTGACCTTCTTTTCTGGAACTTCTTTCTTTGGCATTCAACCACCTATAATAAATGGAAAAAAAGGATGAGAAAAGGTCCGGCTTAGCCGAAGAGCGCGCCAAGACCTGCTGCGGCCTCTTCTTCGCTCACTTTCTCCTCTTCCTCTTTCTTCTCTTCCTTGGCCTCTGCTGCAGGAGCGTCTCCGCCACCTGCTGCGGCAGGAGCTGGTGCAGCGGCTGCTGGAGCCGCGGTCGCGATCGCATCCTCAATGTTGACGCCATCTAGCGCTGCCATTAGGGCTTTGATTCGGCCATCGTCTGCTTTAACACCTGCTGCTTCAAGGACTTTTTTGACATTGGTTTCGGATACCTCTTGCCCTGCTTTGTGCAAGAGTAGTGCTGTGTAAATGTATTCCATGGGTTCGCCTCCTATTGTGATTCTGATTTCTCTCCTTCTGGTTCTGTCTCGGCTGGCTTTTCAGCCACTTCTTCTGCCTTCGGCTCTTCCTTAGTTTCCTCTTTCTTTTCTTCCTGCTCTGTTTTTGGTTCTTCTGCAGGTTTCTCTGTTGGCTCAGCAGGTTTCTCCTCAGGAGTCTCCTTTGGTTTTTCCTTTACAGGTGCGTCGGGAACCTTGCTCTTCAGCGTGGCCGCCTGCGCATCCGCCTTTGCCAGTAGTCTTGATGTGTTGCTGTCTGTGAGCACCTCTGCCTCGTAGGAGAGGTTCTCTGCCTCAACATGTGCCTTCTGGATGAACATGATAATATTGTCTGATGTTGTGTACATGATTTCGTACGCTAGGTTACTTGCCTGGGATGCTGCGGTCGCGATGTCCTGCATGAACTTGTCTTCGTCTATGTCTAGGACCTTCGAGGTTAGTATCTCCCCGTTCTCGAAGACTGCCGTGAGCGTAAGCCCGATACGCATGGGCTCCATACCCATCTTCGCGCAGAATCCTGCTTTCTCGACGTCCGCCAATTCCCCTTCCTTGAGAATTGTTGCATCTTCCTTGATGACTACCTTGCCATCCTGGATGCCTGCCTTGATTCCCATGCCGCCAAGCTCACCGATAATCGGTCCGGGAGGAAACTGGGTTGGGCCTGCAGGGATCACAAGATCCTTTGGCGCTTCCTGACCTGCCTTAATTGGAGCGGGGCTCTGGTTCTTCTTGATTATCTTGAATAGTGTGAAAGGGTTGTCCTTTGTGAATAAGAGAGCAGGCATACCTGTAAGGTAAGGGTCTAGCTGATCAATACCTTGTTTCTTGCTCTTTCCTAGAGCTATCTTGATGAGCCTACGTTTAGCCATGACTATCTCTACTTTGTCACGGAGTGATTTTCTCATCCTCGCGAGGTTCTTTGCAGGAAGGCTCTCCATGTTGAGGATGCCTATGATTGGTGCCTCATCGAGCTGTTTCACAAGCTGCTTCACGGTGGCCTCCTTGACCTCGCTGACGTGTGGCTTGTAGTTGATCATTTGAGTTTCACCGGCGCGCTCATCGTGACCTTTAGGAACACGGAACGCACGTTGTTCTCTTCTCTAGGGAGGTGATGGACTATCTGGTCGTAGACTGTAAGGACGTTTTTAACGACCTCCTCTTCCTTCATCGCCTGGCTGGCGACTCTGATTTGGATATTAGGAATTTTCCTTGCAGATATCTTGACAGTTTTCTGGAGCCTGTCCACAAGAGGTTTCAAGGGTGCCTTAGGCGGGACAATGCATCCTGCTTTAGGGTTTGGCATCTTGCCCTTGGGACCTAGGACACGGCCGAAAGACTGCGCAATCTTAGGCATTATATTGGCTTGTCCTACAAAGTAGTCATACTCTTTCGCGAGCTTCTTCACGTCCGTCTTCTGGAGCTTTCCGAACTCTGACTGGCGGACTACTTTGTCCATCGCAGATTTTGCTTCGTCGACCATTTCTGGACCTACGAGAGCACATACTGAGATTTTCTTACCAGGACTTACTGGTAATTGTGTAAAGAATTCTACCTGATCGTCTGGGTTCTTCAGGTTTAGATCTTTCAGGCTGACCAGGAGATCGTACGATTGTGAGAACTTCACTTTGTGCTTGTGCAGTGACTGTACAGCTTCTTTTAGTTTTTTTTCGTCGAGCGCCATGTGCGTGACTCCTCCCTAAGGAGTAAGTTAGTGCATGAGATTCAAGAAGTGTTTATAAAAGTTACGGAGAAGTTATTAATCTGAACTGAATCCTGTTTCTAATGGGATACCTAACCACATTTACAATATACAATGATGGAATCGACAATATTCTAGAGGAGTCTGATGAATTCTGCAAGAAGTTACACGACTTTGGACTTTTGCAAAAGGTAGAGAGTTTTGGCCATGGAACCCATCTCAACTTGGTTAAGGTTCAGAAGACAAGACACGCTGACGACCACACAATGTATGTTCATATGGGGAACTCCCTTTACGAGATGAATTCATGGGCCCACGACTGCATGAACCTCATGATTGATAATCCTGAATTCTTCGAAGAGCTTCTGAAGTTCGCAGAAAAGAATGTTAAACACTTGAGGGATCAGTACGAAACTCAAAAACCTATTATTGATGCAACTAAGGGCTCTGCGTCTGAGTGAAGTTCGACTTGATGAACTGAGCCATTGTCTCGTCGCCTAGAGACTCGTACACAGCCGCTGCCTCCTCGACATGTCCAGCAGCGAGACACTTCTGGGCGAGCTCCATCAGCATGTCAGGATGTGCTGCGTGACGTAAGAACAATGCTGCAGGGCCATAGCGTCTCTGGTCGAGAAACCATCTTCCCTGCTCCATGAGCTGCTCCTGGTTGCCACCGATGGCAAAAGCATCCGCGGACTCTCTCAAACGACCCATGTGCAGGAGTTTCTTTCCAGCCTCAGACATTAGGTCGAATCTGAGCTGGTCGGAGAGCATATCTACATTTACAGAATCTATGCCGTCATTGATGATTTTGTCGATGAGCGGGTGTCCCATACTCACTGGCGAGTGAATGAAGTATAATTACTTTTCGGAGATTATCGTTTTCTGCCGCGACGCTTGAACTTGTGGAAACCACCCTTAGGTTTTCTCTTTGAGGCACCTTTGCCTCTAGGGCCACTCCTTCTGTTCTTAGAGAAACGTTTAGATTCCTTTTTTTCACTCTTTACTGTGCTTTTTGAGGCTTTTTCTGAGTGGAACTTGTGCTCTAGAGTGATTAACTCTTTCTTCAGCACCTTATGAATGGCTAGTAACAGAGGTTTGTCGTCCGCAGTACAGAATGAATAAGCAGTTCCTTCAGCCCCAGCTCTCGCGGTACGACCAATCCTGTGAACGTAGTTCTCGGCCTCTCGTGGAAGATCGAAATTTATCACGTGGCTAATATCATCAATGTCAATGCCTCTAGCCGCGACGTCTGTAGCTACAAGACAACGTACTTTACCTGAAGAAAAGGCCTTCAATGCCTGAGTCCTCTGATTTTGCGTCCTGTCCCCGTGAATCTGTTGGGCAGAAACGTTTTTTTGCTTTAGTTTCCTGCAAATCTTGTCTGCTCCGCGCTTTGTTTTGTTAAAGATGAGAACTTTCTCCAAATAATCGTGTTCTAGAAGATAAAGCAACAGATCAAACTTGTCTGCGTGGTCGACAAACAGGACTCTTTGCTCAATCTTCTCAACAGGAGTTGCCTGTGGAGTCACTTCAACCCTGACAGGATCTTTCAATAACGAGTTAGCTAGTTTGGATACCATGTTAGACATAGTCGCTGAAAAGTAAAGAGTCTGTCGATTTTTAGGGATAAGATTAGAGATTTTCTTTATGTCGGGAATGAAACCCATGTCAAGCATTCTATCAGCCTCATCCAGGACGAAGAATTCGACCTTTCCAAGGTTGACATGGCCCTGCTGGTGGAGATCCATTAATCTTCCTGGCGTTGCTACGAGAATGTCTACTCCCTGCTTAAGTGCAGTGACTTGAGGGCCTTGTTTTACACCACCATATACTGCGACGTGCTTTATTCTTGTATTCTTGGCGAATATCTTTATCTCTTCCGCTACCTGCATTGCCAACTCTCTTGTCGGACAGAGGATTAACGATCGGATTCCCCGTCTAGGGTCAAGAATCATTCTTTGTAGCATAGGCAGGACAAAGGCTGCTGTTTTTCCAGTCCCTGTCTGAGCAATGCCCAGTACATCTTTTCCCACTAAAACTTTAGGGATTGCCTGTTCCTGAATAGCTGTGGGCTCCTTATAGCCCTGCATATCTATGGCCCTCTTCAAGGGCTCCGACATGTTTTCAAAGACATTCTGCATGAGAATCACTCTTTTAAAAAGCAGAACTGACTTTCATTTATAAAACAGATTGTTATGCCCACACACAAAATAAAAAAAAAAATAAAAAAAAAAAAAATCAGCCAAGCTTCACGAGAATGTTGGTTTCAACGCTGTTTTCAGGGTAAGTGATGAAAAGCTCTTCAGGTGTAGCAGTACGGGGATTGTAGTATTCTACAAGAGCACCATAATCGGTTCTACCCCTGTCCCAGTTGTCATCCATGTCGTCGTTAATCATGCGGAACCTATTAGACTCCGCGTCAGCAGCGAAAGGTCCTGAGTACATTATGTGTCCTAAGCGTACCTCAAAAAAATCAGCCCATATCTGCCAATTCAACACTTCAGTTCCTGACTCAAAATTCGTAGCGAGGCTCATGTTCAATCCACCGTAAACAAATGAATCTCCAGCCTGGTATCCTCCAAAGTTGAGAACACCTCCTCCGTTCACTGTGAAGCCGACATTTGCTCCAGAAAGCATAGCATCTCCATTTAGATCAATCGCCAAAGGATGCCCTTGTGAACTGGCAACCCATACCGCGTACGTGTTTCCTTCAACGACTAAGTTCCTTGTATAGCCCAGGATGTCCGGGTCGTTTGCATCAAGAATATAGCTAACGCTTTTTGTTTCGCCTGTTGCCGCATCGTTGAAGTAAATAACACGTTCACTTGTGTCAATGTCATCGTATTGGAGGATTGCAGAGGGCCCTACATCATCACGACTCACAACGAAGTAATCATCGTCTGATATCCAAAAATCACTCCCTGAGAGATCAATCGTGAGACCTGATGTAAATGACGGCTCAGTGAACCAAAAGTCATCGTCTGCGTCACCCCATTTAATCGTTTCATTGAGCGCTATCACTAATGGTGCTGAGTACATCTTTCCTCTTGAGTTTGTCACCTTGAGTCCATACTCATTATCCCCATAAGCTCCGAATTCAATCTTCGAGGATGCAACACTATCAACACTTTCAAACACAACATCCAACCCAAATAGTCCTTCAGGCTCATCCAAAAAATCCTTGACACCCTGTCCTGGAGCAACATAGAGTATGGAACCAACGTTCGCATCTGCTTGGAGATCATACTTAATGCCTGTGATGCCAGAAGCACCCACTATCAGCTCCACAGTTGCATCTTCTATATTCTCTGCTCCAATTTCCACGCTCCCTCCGTTTGTACTAGAAGCCGTATTCGTGTCTGTGAATTTTACGCCTGGACCTGATATAAAGAAATCTACACTGCTGCTCTTACGTTTCGCTTGGATGTCAGACACTCCTAGTTGGAGACTATTCAATAAGAAATCTGTATCTCCAACCCCTATATTGTCAGTCAAAACACCGTCGACAGAAAATTTCGCGTATGGTGTGCCGCTTGTTTCAACAAACACCAACGTTACTTCCATTGTTAATCCATCAACAATAAATGTGTCTGTTTCTCCTTCTTTCATGCTTCCCTCAAATGATGATGCAGGGATAAGTTCCAAAGAAAGACCATCCTCCCCAAAAGATGTGGCTCTAAATATCTTATATGCCTTGCCAAGAATCGGGATATACTTGCCTTCATATGGCTCAGCCAAGGCCTGAGAAAACGTCCCTTCCCAAGAGAAGAAAGGCAAACCTGTATCAACGACAAAAAAATCTCCGAGTGTATCATCCTCATTCTCCACATAGTTCACTGCAATGAGTTGGAGACCATCTCCAATAGTAAGGCTCTGGCCGAATGTTGTGGATGATTTTTTTTCTGCTATGATATAATCCGCAAGTCCAGGCAACTCATTTGCAGTTAGAGTCCCAGACACCATTTCACGAATGTGCTGTTTCATTTGAAACTCCCCATACTCTATCGAGGGGGGAGCAATGTCTACACCAGGAGGTCCTTTTGATCCCCCTTTTGCTTCACCAGCTACGTTACTGTCATTGCACGCTGCTAAAACCAGCAAAAAGCACAACGCAAATGTGAGAATGTGTTTTGTTACCATGCAACGCCCCTAATGATGAAGATATATAATAGTTGTTACTTGAAAACTACTACAAGTCTAAGACTAATTTCAACCCATTCATTTTCAAATGATTATTCTGCATGAGAATCCTCCATTAATAAGATTTAAATATAATGCGCCGTCGTTCATGACAAGAGCGGCGTTCTAAAATACAGGTTCTATCGCCAAAATGATAGGGAGATGCTCCCCCTACCAAAAGCTGAGCGATAAATACTTATTTGCGTGTTCTGGAAAACCATGATGGAAAGAGAAATACTATCGGAAAAGACACTGGAAGTCAAGGTCGGCGAGGTATTTGAAATCACTGAGAAGGGCGCTGCACACCTGCACGGATATCTCCACACACCCAAAGGAATTGATGTTCTTGACGGCGTCAAGGGCGAACTACCTACAGGAGAAGACGGGACCCCACTCATAGGTGGAAGGAGGCCAGAGATCTTCACGCTGAAAGCTCTAGAGCCAGGACAGTACGAGGTCGCCTATATCCTGCAGCTCGGCGATGAAGAAAAGGAAGAGAATATCTACAACATTATCGCTGAGTAGATGCTCCCGCCGGGCGTGAGGAGAAAATTCCAGGAAAGGGGCAATCCCCACATTATTTATCCGGGCCTTGGAAATAAAATTCAAATGCCGCGGGTCCCTATAGTTATTCCACCAATAGTAAAAAGAAATGACCCGAAGAACCCAAGTAGCTCAGGGGCTAACCCGGCAAGGATGATTGTTGTTCCTGCTATCGCGAAGCCCACCACACGATCTACTTTCTTAGACACAACCTTGCTAATCAGTATGACCTCCTCTCCTTTGTCTACAATTCTTGTTATTTCATCTTTTATCTTGAATGTCCCTGCTTCCAGTTTGATCTCTTTCTCGAACTCTTCAAAGAACTTTTGATAATCACCAGAGTTAAATTCTCCGATCCCTCTATGGACATATTTCTTTTCCCGTTGAATCCTTTTTTCCATCTGACCAAACGTATTTTGGAGGAAAAGAATCACCTTTTCTTCCTTTTTCAATAGACCCTCTAAACTAACTATAAGGAGAAGGCTTTCTTTATCAGAGGCCCTATGGATATTTCTGCATTCGTCGAAAGCACTTTTTATATCACTAAGAAGGTTTGCTAGCCCTTTACCCAGTAGACGGACATATTTTTCCTCCCTTGCGATTCTATCATGAAGACGTTTAATGAGATTGGTCTTTTCTTGTATATTATTGGATTTATTGATATCTTGCACTATGATAATTTTCTGCTGATGAAGAAGAGTGAGATTGTGGAGCATTCTCTCGAATCTTGTCTTGGTGTACTCCACATCCCTTTTTACTGCCTCGATATCCACACCATTTGCCTCCAACACAGGTTCATATATGTTTGGTTATTTATGGCAACAGCGTCCAGAACTGCTCCCGCCGGGCGTGAAGAGAAAATTCCGATTACAGGGCAAATGAATCAATGAACGACTTCAAAGAGATCAAATCCTTCTTATCTTTGTCATAATCTAATGTTTCTATTCCTAGAGATCTAGCAACCTCAGCAGCAGCAGGGTTATGCTCGAAATATATCACGTCTCCCGCTTCAAGATTGAAGTGTTGAAGCATTCTAGTGAAATATTCAGTTTCCGTCTTCTCTGGATTGTGCTTCAGAGTGAATACAGTATAAGGCATCTTATCCAGACCGAATTTCTTCATCTGCTCATCATTTGCGCCAGTCAAGATAATCTTAGGGTTTGGATAAGATTCCAAGAGCCCATACATTTCTTCAAATACCCCCTCTTCTTTGATTACAAAAGTGTTTATTGCATCAACAAGTATGGTTTTCATAATCAAACACCCCTTATTTGATATATAAAGACTTGTGCCGAAAAGGTTCGATGCCCTCCAACAACCTCTATTTTACCGTCGAGAACTGCTCCCGCCGGGATTCGAACCCGGGTCTTCGCCTCGAGAGGGCGAAATGATTGACCGGACTACACTACAGGAGCGTTGAGCGTGAGCTCACGTGCCAGAAATTACATTTCTGAGCACTATGGGTCCGACGGGATTCGAACCCGCGGCCGATCGGTTAAGAGCCGATTGCTCTGACCAGGCTGAGCTACGGACCCGGCTTCCGGGAGAGTAATTCCTTTAAAAATATTATGTAGATATTACAATACTGGAAACTCTCCATAATAAAGAGAAAATTCCATTATGTTGGCTTTCTTGCTAGAAGGCAATAATAGTCCTTGTCGTCCTTCCACGTTTCGATAATATCGAACAACTCGAAGTGATCAAGAAGGCGCTTCTTGCTGTAGATAAAATGAGTAAGGCCTTTCTCGCTTCCTTTTGTAGGGACATACGTGTTCGGCGCCATCTTTTTAGCAGTTTTAACAAGGCAGTATCTCACCTCTCCTTTAGAGATTCTTCCACCAACTGTAATGAACAACCACCCTCCTGGCTTCAGAATTCTGAAAATTTCGGAAATTGCTTTCTTAATCTTCGGTTCCGTGGAATGCTGTAGAACTTGGATGCCCACAATAGCATCGAACACACCAGTTTTGTAAGGTAATTTGTTGTATATATCTCCCACCTTAACTCTTGATTCAGGCAGAATCTTCTTTATCTGTCGAACCCCCTCTTTAGCAATATCTATACCTTCAACTTGAAAATGTTTGGTGAGGTAGAAAAAGTTCCTACCAGATCCACAACCAATATCCAGAACATTTTTCACGCCTTTGAAACGACGCACTATCTTTGGCAAGTCTTTGTGTGGTTTGCCCAAATCATAATAAGAATAGTCTTTAGGATCCTTTTTGTAAATATCATCCCACCCGCCCATGATGTTGCAGGCATAGATACATATTTATTGATGTCGATTTCTAATTTTATTCATCCAAGAATCTAACTCTTTGTAGAAGATGCGTTTGCGCTCCCATTGAAGATTCGAATAGTTCGCTCTGAATTTATCCAGCAAATTATCTCTAATATCCAAATCTTTGTGAATAATAATATCTCTGGGGAAAACTGCATGTACGCAATTACGAGGATCTTCATTTACTGGAAACCCAACATCCGCTAGATGTTTATCCCATGTAGCATCTAAAAGAGTCCACCCATCGTCCAAATAAGCCTCGCACGCCATATGGAACGATTCTCCCGCCCCATAAGCAAGTTCACTCATGAGAGGCGGATATTGCACCCCTCTCTTGGACAGCTCGTGCCACGCAAAACGGGTAGTCACAAATCTTGAAGATATTCCTAACTTATATAGACCATCAACCATATTTGTATGTTTATCCTTGCATGATAACCCCTCTGTTCCCTCAATAAAATTTTGAGAGTACGGTACATCTCTTATACTACGGAACAGTTCTTCAAGTCTCATGAAAATGTTTTTTTGAACCTCCTGGAGATATAAGGTAAGTTCATCGGACGTTTGAAATCTCTTCGTCCTCCTAACTGAATAGGGATATGAATTAACGCAGGACCTCCCCCTGCAAGGGATTCTCGTACCGCCTCGGAGATGTCTCTTGGGTTATTCACTGAAAATACTCTTCTAAACCCGTGATGTGCGGCAATTTGAGGAAATTTTACGATATCTGAACAGCTAGGTTCCTCCTGGCATGAACCGTACGCATGATTATCAACAACAACATGTACGAGATTCCTCGGTTGTGCCCTGCCTGTACTTATCAAAGAACCTAAATTTGAAAGAAGGCTCGCATCCCCATCTATAACAACAGTTCCAGTATCTGGCTTTGCCAACGAAAACCCAAGACCTATTGAAGATACCAGGCCGAATGCACCAGCAGTATAGAATTTGTTTGGGCCATCATTTCGTTCATAGATAGATCTGCTCATCAACCCGGTGCCAGACAATATTGCGTCCATCTCTGTTGTTGCGGAAAGAATTGCATCCAACGCCTCTTCCCGCCTCAAAATATCCAAAACGTTCAACCTTTCATTCACAAGTATCTCAGGGACATGTTGACGACAGTTCTGTGGATTATGAGACTCTCCAAACGTAGATCTTTTGATAAGAATTACACCAGGGACTGACTTTTCTTCCATTTCTGCGAATACCGAATCAATTACGCAGACATCATCTTCCATCTGTGCCCAAGGAATATTTAGGATGTCCAACACGCTCTTAGTGATTCTGCCAGTAGTAAAATGCTGAGGAGCGTTCTCTCCTGGACATCCCCTATAACTGACAATGTTCAAGATGGGAATCTCATTAGGTATCAACAGGGAACCATATTCATTTATTGATTTTAGAAAGCCTGAATTTTGCATATACAATACAGGGCGCTTTCCACCCAGATAAGCTCCAGCTGCAACCCCTATGGCCTCAGGCTCATTCTGGACAATTAAGTGTTCGTACAACGAATCCCTCTTGAATTCTGCTATAAGCGGACTCAATACCCCACAAGGTATTCCTGTGACAAAGTCGTGGCCTCTATTCTTTAGTAAGTCTAGGACATTCCTAGGATTCAAGAATATCTCCCCCATATGTTGTTGCCCAAGGAGCCCGATAATTCTCCCACAGTCTTGGTCTCATAGATGTTTTTCCCATCACATTCTCTATTAGGTTCCTCGCCCCAAGGAAATAATGCATAGAATATGCTGTGGGATGCCTTAATGTCTCATGTATAGGTTGATAGTTCTGCATCAGGTTCACAATAGGATGTCTGGAAATAACATCTAAGTATTCTGGAAACTGTTCAGATATAGAGACCAGGGAATCCAACCCAAGGATATACAAAAAAGAGGTTTCTAGACCTGCATTTCTTGCTTTCTTCAGTACATCTCTCCCATCATCAAGATTTAGTTCTGCTTTCCCCAGTCTAAGAAGATTTGATCTTCTCTCAAAGCATTCTACAGTCAAGTAAAGTGCCATATTATTCTTACCCATTTCAACAAGACAGTCTTCGCTCGTGATCTGCGAACCAACATAACAAACAGTCCCAGAAAACCCCCTATTCTTGAAAACATCATTCACCAACAACAAATGACCCAGGACATCATCCTCTGAAGGAAAACATCCCGTTACAACACCTATAGAATCAAGAAAAGACATATCCTCATCACCACTTTCTTTTAGAAGTTCATCAATTTTATTGTTCAATCCCTCCTCTGTTGTCAAGCTCTTTTCAGTTTCGACAGAATCATAAGCGCCACAGAACATACATCCTCTGCAATCACTCTTGATGTTAGAGTTCAGAGTGAGGGCACGGCCATTATTTCTATAGTATGTTTCATCGCACGTATCTTCCTCAATATCAGTAACTGTGCCTATGACATCGTCTTGAATCCTTAAAACTCCTTCTTCGTGCTTGAACGGGGTGTTTTCCCCCAAGGAGACTGCCATAATATACTCTCTTCTATCTTGTTTAAAAAGAAACCTTCCTCGTCCTGAAACCCCTTTTGATTTTACCCCTCTTAGATTAATAGCCATATGCAATACATCGAAAACAGGCACGTTATATTCGAGAGAAAGCTCTTTAGCTCCAGAAAGCGTAAGCCCGTTCAATGAATGGCTTGGGTCTCGCACAATGTACTCATAACTTCAAATTATATAATAATATCTCATGATACCATTAAAGAATGGTCAAAAATAACCCCAACACTACAAAATACTCTCGAGTTCATCAATCATGCCTTCAATGACCTTCAAGCCTTTCAGCCAGAACTCTTTCTTAGTAATGTCCGCGCCAACAATAGCACATAAATCAACAGGAGACATGGTTTGTGCAGCAGACAAGAACTCTTCATACTTCGCAACAAAAGACTCTCCTTCTTCCTTGTACATCGAGAACATCGCCAAAGTTAGCAAATTCCCAAAGCTGTACCCGTAGCAATAGAAAGGCCAGTTAAAGAAATGATGAACCACAAGCCATTCGTCCTTAAAGATATCATCAAATGCAATATCTCCGAACTGCTCAACAAGCAACTCTTTGTAGGCATTAGAAACATCATCAATTGACTTCCCTTCAGCCAATAACTTGTGAGCCTCAATCTCCCAGAGCGTGAAGAAACTCTGTCTAGAAACAGTAGCATAGAAATCATTCAACTGGTGCACAAGCAACTCCCGTCTCATGGAGGGATTCTTCCTCTGCAAGTGATCAGATAATAACATTTCTGCAAAGGTACTCGCGGTCTCAGCCACAGGAATAGCATGCCCCCAGCTTAGCGATGAGTGCTTCCTTCCCAATTGAGAATGAACTCCGTGCCCAGTCTCGTGCGCAACAGTAGCAACATCATTCAGAGTATTTGCATAATTATACATCAGGTAAGGCGGCAGGCCTGGAGTCACTCCGAAACAGAACGCACCACCTCTTTTCCCTTTTTTTGGATAGACATGGACTTGTTTTTTTTCGTATATCTCCTCGGCGGCCTTTCTGAGGTTTGGAGAAAAATCACCAAGAGCTGAGAGAGTCAATTCAACTGCAGCATCATAAGTATACTCTTCACTTCCTTCTGATAAAGAGGCGTAAATGTCAAAACGAGTCATCTCTATTCCAAGCGCCTTTCCTTTCAGCTTCAAGAACCTCTGCCACAAAGGGGCAGATTCCCTGCAGGCCTGCAGATGTGCTTCGACAGCTTTGTCGGGAAGATCATTCTGAAGGTTTCTTATGCTCAAGACTGATTTGTAGCCTCTTAGCTTGGCCTCAGATGCCATATCCCTAACAAGATTAGAATAGATTTCGCCATAAGCAGCCCTGAAAGGCGCGATTGTCTTGAAGAGAACTTGGTAAGCTCTTTTCCTCACAGCCGAATCTTCGTGCTTGAATTTTTTTGAGAGTTGGTCGTAAGTGAGAGTCTCCCCATCCAGTTCGTACTCCATATTGGAACCAAGGATAGAATAAACATTCTTGAGTCCTGATACTCCCGTAGAGTCCTTGATGCTGATTATGTTCTCCTCTTTTTCCGGCAAGGTAAACTCTGCAAAAGCTCTCTTGTGCTCGAAATTGTACCTGTCACTTCCAAGAACCTCAAGATATTTCTCTACATCATTAAGCCCCTTCCACCATAGTGAGAAGAACCTCATTTTGTTTCCTGCCTCAGAACAGAACTGGTCCAAACAGCCACTAAGAGCCATTCGTTCAGGATCATCCGTCTTGGTGGTCAGTAGGAGCTCTGCGTACGCAGATACTTTAACCATTTTGTCGGTAATTAAGGTGTACTCTTCGACGATATTCTTGAAATTCTTTGGAGAGATACCTTCGAGTTTTTCCCTGTGAGTCCCAAAGGATTTCACAAGAGAATTCAACTCGGTTAAGTTATCATCAACTGTTTTCCCATCAAGTAGAGGTGATAGGTCCCACTCTGTGCTGTATGCCATGACGCCGAGGGAGGGATTTGAACCCACAATTCCTTACGGAACAAGTTTTCGAGACTTGCGCCCGACCTGGTTAGGCATCCTCGGCAATACGTAAAAAGAACTGTAAGAAGTTTTTAAGCCTTCTCCTCAGGCTCACTCATCTTCTCTCTGTCGTCGAGCTTGAACCTGTGCATATTCAAGTAAGATTTCAGCTCTCCCGCAAGATCTGTACAGTCCTTAGTGCAACTGTCGTTCTGCTGGTGAGTGATATCTCTCCGGATGAACTTGTCTGATATGGTCCTGAAAAGGAAAGAGAACCCTTTGTTCTCATAGCGGTTCCTGTAATCCGACTCCATTTTAGCAACACACTCAACATCTATAGTCCCGACCTGACACTTCTGCTTCTGGCCTTCTATCTCAAGCACCTTGTCAGTGCACCCGTGCATGTGGATATGGACATCTATGACTCCCTTGGCATAGTCGGATAGCTGTTTGGAGAGATTCACATCCATCACTATTTGGTTCCCATCAGGAAGTACATCTTCTTGGTTGTTCTCCTCAACCATGAAATAGTTGCGCTCCTTAGCGAATCTTCTTATGAGACCGCAGAACTCGTCCACCCTGAACGGTCCCTTGAACGTCATGGGCTTCTTTGTTAGTATCTTTATCTCAGCCATCAGAGCCTCGCCTGGGCGCCACATATTTCCTTCATCTTGTCGATGAAAGCCTGTCCTGTCCGAATAGCAACGCCTTCCAGGTCTTCCTCCCTTTCTCGCCGGGTAATCCGCTTATATAGCTTGTGGAATATGGAGTTCTCCTTGAATACCTGAGTCTTCCCCCCTGGCCCTGACATCTCGTAGTTCTCATCGAGGATAGGCTCCACGTAGAACCTTATCTTGCCTTCATAGAGTGTCTTTCCATTCTTCTGCACTTTTTTCATATCTATGGCCTTGTACTCCACTTTGTAGATTATCCTATGGTAAGCATCCACTCTCTGTTTCGCATCCCACTTCGCCTCAAAATGATGTCCTTTGTCCTTGTACTTCTTCTCGTTGAAGTCCGGAGGGTCGACAATATTCAGGAAAAACTTCCTTCCCTCTTGGTAAAGGAGTTCATAGTCGAAAACTCCCCTGAAGCGATACGTCGAGACACCTAGCGAACCCATATTGTTTCCTCGAGAAGCTTAGTATAAAAACCTTACCGCAGTCGGATGGTATCTAGGTTGCGAGGGCACACGGTCTCTATCCTGAATGTCTGATGTATGCTCTTTGCAAAATCTATGCACCTTGATACTTCGCCGTGGTTGACCAGTATCTTCCTTGGCTTAGGACTGCAGTGTTTGACGAAGCTCATCAGTTCTCGTCTATCAGAGTGTCCAGATATTTCTATCTTGAAGAGCTCTAGCTTGATAGGGATTACACGAGTATCTCGTCCATCCTGTACTGTGAACTCGCTGACCCCTGCCCTGATCTGTCTTCCCAAGGTTCCTTCTGCTTGGTAGCAGCTGAAAACAAGTGTATTTCTTGGGTTATCTGCCAGTTCCTGCAGGTAGAACACTGAAGGGCCTCCTTCAAGCATACCTGATGTGGCTATGATTATGCATCCGCCTTCATTCTCTACTATCTGTTTTCGTTCTTTTGCTGAGCCGACGCGAGTAATATTATCTGCCATGAAAGGATTGTCCTCAGTATGGAAGATGCGTTGCCTGAGACTGTTGTTCAGGAACTCAGGGTACGCTGTGTGGATTGCCATGATATCCCATAGCATGCCGTCTAAGTATATGGGAACGTCAGGCATCTTCTTCTCCTTGATGAGACGTTCGATGTATACAACAATCTCTTGTGCACGGCCAGAGCCTAGGCTCGGGATGAGCACCTTGCCCCCTCTATTGAGTGTCTTCTTCACTAAGGCTGCAAAATCATCGTCTGCTGAGCCTGCCACGACGTTCTCCTTTCCTCCGTACGTGCTCTCAATGAGGACTGTTTCTAATCTCGGGAACTTTGTGTGTGCTGCCGCGAGCATGTGCGTCTTCGCGTACTTTATGTCCCCTGTGTAAAGTATGTTGTGTAACCCATTCCCTACATGGATGTGGATCATCGCGCCTCCCAGGATGTGGCCCGAGTTGTAGAACGTGATTCTCACATCAGGCGTGATATCTGTGACTGACTCTAGGTCAAGGATTATCGTGTGCTTCACTACCTCTTTCACGTCATCCACTGAGTAGATGCTGTCGGATTCGCGACCACGAGCAATCTTAATCATGTCGAGTTGGATAAGAGCCATGATATCCCTTGTCGGCTCTGTGCAGTAAACTGGGCCTCTCCAACCCATTTTGAACAGGTATGGGATGAATCCTATGTGGTCCAAGTGCGCGTGGCTTACAACAATAGCGTCGAGCTCTTCCAGTCTGAACTCCGGGGCTTCCAAGTAAGGATATGCTTGATCCTTGCTCGCGGGGTTAATCCCACAATCGAACAGTACCCTGCTCTCAGGCGTCTGGAGGAATATTGCTGAGCGACCAACTTGGCGACCTCCTCCTAGATAGGTTACTCTCACCCATTCCTCTTTCTTCTGCCTGAGCCATCCGTTGTAGATTCTCTGGCCGGTCTTGTGGAGGAATTTTCGCCTGTAGTCTGAGTTCTCGTACAGTACTGAACGGATGTTCTCTATGAGCTGGCTCTTTATAGGAGGTTTCCGCTTGATGATTGGTATCCAGAATATCTCTAGGCGCATCTTGCGGAGCAGCTCTCCCCTGTTCGAGATTGCAACTCCTGGCTTTTCGAGCTCTATGTATACTATTGATCTTTGCGGATCGAAAGTAATATGGTCAATTCCTGCATCCTCACCCAAAATATCGTGGATCATCTTCTCTGCTGTTTCCTGGTCGACGCATATGCTAGGGTCAGGGCGGAGCTCTATCCTCTTCTTGATGGCGTTCACCGCGTTGCGAACCTGGCCTTTGTCGTCAGCCAGAAAAGTCTTGTCAGTAGTGTAGAGTACTATATTAGCCGCTTCGAATGCAACGTCTGAGATTGAGTCCTCAGGAACGTGCTTCATTATTTCTTTCAGGATTTCTTTTGGCATATTCTTCCCTTCCAGAAAGGGTCGCGTTTTATACGCGAGTATCGATAATCTTGGAGACTGCGAGTTTCACACCGTTCTTGTCTACCACATAGACATCGATGCCATTGCCGCTGCCGCTGTCACGGGCAAGAGCAGAGTTGATAGCTTCCAACACTAGTGCCACACCCTCTTCTTTTGAGAGCCCCTTCTTGTACTTGTTCTCTAGGACTCCTAGGGCGAAGACGCTTCCACTGCCAGAGACGACGTACTCGTCTGTTGAGGTCAGGCTACCATCAGGGTATATGTCGAACAGCCTGGGTTGTGAATCATAGCCACCCATGAGAAAGTGCGCTACTCCGTAGCTACTCCTTATCAAGTGGTAGACCCAATTACTGAGAAGGTTCGCTGCCTCTTTCACAGTGGTTTCCCTTCCTCCCCGAATCTGTTTTAGCTTTAGTTCTGCGGAGAGGTACTTGTAGAGCAGTTGTAGGTCAGAGACGCTACCTGCCCAGGTAACTGCTATGTGTTCTGTCACAGGCATGACCTTTTTGGTGTCCTTCTGGACGATCATGCTTCCTGCAGTGGCCCGTTTGTCTGCCGCGAGCACTATGCAGTCCTTGCATACCAGGCCTACTGTGGTTGTGCCTGTCTTGAGTTTAGTCTCGTCTTTAGTGCTCTCACTGAACTTTGGCGTCAGAACGGTGTTGTTTAACGGAATCATATTACCTCTCTTGGAAACAGAATAGTTTGGGAGACCCCCAGTTCATTTAAATAGTTTTTGGCTATCTTTGAGCCACCTGTGCATATATCTCTCATAATATCATGTGTGATTAAGAAAAATTAACCTCTATGGTCTTTTAGCCACTTGTGCATATATCTCTCCTGAAATAGTGTGCTCTTGGGAGTTTTCTTTGTCTCTCCTGAACTTTATATTAAGTACTACCGATTGACGCTCTCCTTCAAACAGCATGCCATCAGTGAACTCAACATCCATGGCTGGTGAAGTGACACCCTTGCTGATATTTACGGTATCGGCTAATACCCACCCATCATCATAGGCAGCATTCCCATTAAGGTCATAATTCACAATTAGTCCATCACCCGCACTTGTTTCGATGGCTGTAATGTTAATGTCATCACCGAAGTTGTTCCTGAACATTATCTGAACATAGTCGTTCCCTGCACCATCCTCGAGTATGAAGTCTGCGCACCTCATCTGGACTCCGAAATCACATCTGCTCGGGAGATAACGGCTTGGGCTGAGGAGGCCAAAGTATGCTAACGCGCCTAACACTACCAATATCGCGAGCATCGCCCAGCCATACGTGACTAGGTATTCCAATGCTGCTTGTCCTCTCCTCATTGTACCTCCGAGTATATCTCTCCCTGAACGATGTGTTCGAATGGGCTATCTGGCTGCAAGGTGTATGTTATCGTGTATTCCACCTTAGTCTTCTGTCCTTGGACCGCACTCAATGATCCACTATTAAATACACATTGAAACTCTACTTTCTGTCGGGGAGACCATCCAACCTGAGGGGCCGAAGGCAATATTGTCTGGCATCCCGGTATTATCGGATCACATCCTACAGGTACATTTGCAACCTCTATATCTGAATCAACACCATCATGATTACATTTCAGATCTGTGACCCAGATTGTCTTTCCCGTACCCTGAGAGAGAGCAATTTTCGCAGTGTTATCATGGCTGTCCAGTATGTAATCCCTGCAACTGAAGTCGGTTGTCACAAGACAGCGGGATGGCAGCAGCTTCTGGGGGTTAACTATCCCGAAATAGCTGAGCGCACCAATCATCGTGAGGATGATTAGCATAGCCCAACCATAGGTGGTCAGGAACTCCAGTGCTGCCTGTCCGCGTCTCATTTAAGGTAGTACCGAGACTGAAAGCTCACCTGATGCTATCTTTGGATAGAAGCCACCAGATTCAGTGTAGTCAAAATCCACCTTGCCTTTCTTTGAATCTCCTTCAAAAGTGAGGATTGTAGGAAAATCGCAAACAAATTTCATACTTGTGTCGGCAGGTATTGTAAATGGGCCATCGTTTGCCGAAGGTTGGAACGCATCTGCTGCAGATGCCTCATAACACATTACCAGGGTTCCTTCGACAGTCATTTCAAGAGTCTGATCAGCAATTATAATACCTTTTCCCAGACCATTCTTCAAAGTAAACACCATAGTGAGTTCCTTATTTGCTGCAAGAGGCGTTATTTTACCTGCAAAGTCCAGACAATTGAACCCAGTCTTGAAGATGCATTTCTCTGGAAGGTACTCTTTAGGGTTAGTGACTCCGAAATAGCTGAGCGCTCCGATCATTACGAGAACAATCATTATTGCCCAGCCGTACGTCGTGATAAATTCTAATGCTGCTTGTGCGCGTTTCATTTTTTCTTCCTCCTAATATCATCCCTGATGTGGACGAGTTGCGTGAACATCACGAACTGTAGCACAACAACAAGGAAGACAAGCCCGAACGTCAAAGTATAGAGACCAGTCACACCTGCATCTCCGTTTATCCTAACTCCGAACAAGATACCAATCACCAGCACTATAAGCGCCAGTAAGAGGCCAATGAACTTATGGTGTACGATATCTAATCTTTCCACATGACCACCTCATACGTTTCTCCCGAGGAGCGTTTTATAAATATTTCTAACCTCCGAACTGTATCCCTCCGAACACAGTGTTGAATAGTGCAGCCGCTATAAGGTATATCGTCAGGCTGCTGACGAGGAACATAGGAATATACTTGATTCCTGCTTTTATCTCGCCTTTCTCTATTATTGCAATAATCAAGCTGCTGAAAGTGCCAATAATTCCTATAGCCAAGATACTGAAAACCTTGAAATCATCTATGTCCACGCCTCCAGAAGTGAATGACATTCCTCCAGGACCAGAGGTGAGCGATTCTCCCATACTTGCTATGAATCCGGACGTGATGGTGAACAGCTGCAGACTCAGCGCGAACAGGACAGGACAAATGAATATGACTAGCATGCCGATAAATATCATGTAAGTTATTGTGCTCGCCGCCATCTCGCGCTTCAGGGCCTGGGTCTTTTTCATGTCAGAGATGACCCTGTCTATAGTGTCCACGATCTGACCTCCCGCCTCTATCTCGCCGATCAAGAGTTGAATGGTTCTCCTGAGAGTGGGACTCTCATATTTCATCGCGAACTCCGTAAGCGCGTCCTGTACATCATTCCCAGTCATGACACGTTTGCTAACAAGTGCAATTTCATTAGCCAATATCCCAAACTCTGGCTTGATTGCATTCCATAATGAGTTCTCAAAACTCATTCCTCCTTTCAGATTGGTGCTCACGAGCGTTAAGTAGTCAGGAAGTATCACCTCAAGATCCTTGGTCCTGTGATAGATCTTGATGTTCCAATAGAAATACGTGATGACTGCAAAGAGAAACAGCATCGCAGAGATTATCACTGTGAATGAGACGAAGCTAATGAACCCGAACTGCAACGTGGCTGTGACGCCCTCTGATGTGGCCTTTTCCCTTACCCAAGGGTAGGTGAAGCCCATGAACAGTATGTATGAGATTGCTGCCGCAATGAAGAAGAGAAGACCGAAAAGATTGTACGGCACCTCAGAATATCCTGCTTTCATCAGGTGCACTCTCAAGTCTGGCCTGAGACGCTTAGGGATCATCGCCCTGCCAACTACAAGTAGGAAGTTTTCTGCCATGTTATATGTTCACGTTCGGTCTTATTTGTCTGAAAATTGTTATGAATCCTAATTCTATTAGTGTGAGGAAGAACAGCACCACAAGGAAGAGTCCGAACGACACCTGAATGCTCACAAGAGAGGCAACAGTTATCCCCATCGTTATTCCTAGACTGGGCACTATGACTGCGAAGAGCATGTAAAACATTGTTATTCCTGAGAGTTTTCTGCCGTACTTTTGGATTTCCAACAGTTGATCTGCTGCGATCTCATCTAGGATAGCCTCAAGATAGTCAGTCACGTCTACACCTATGCTGAGAGCATTGCTTATCTGAAATAGGATGCGTTGCATCTTCTTGCTCGGGCAATACCTTGATGCTTTCTGCAATGCATCTTCTAGTGGTGTTCCCAGCTCGATATCTTTTACCATCTCTCTGAAGTACTTGCTAGCCACACCATATGAGTTGCTCGCGTCCACTATTGCGTTTATCAACGGCCTGCCTGAGTTCAATTTGATAAGTAAGAATCTTCCAGCGAAGAGCACGTCACGATCTATCTCTTTCGCAAACTTAGCTATCTCCACATCCACCACCCTCATAAGGAGAGAGAAGACCGGAAAGAAGAAAATGAAATAGAGCAAGGGGACCATGTAAATGTTCATCCCAAATCCTATGGCGAACATTCCTATACCTATAGTTAGTATTAATGTAAGCATTACTGAGCTCTTGAAGTTCTGCGCCACGAACTGCTTAGGCGTCTTGTTTATTCCTGCGACATAGAGCTTGCGCTTTAATTCAGGGTACTTCTTAGCCATTCTATTGAAAAATTCCATTCTATCAGTCCAACTGCAGGCTTCCCAAGTAGTACTTCGCGAACTTCACCCCTAAGTCATCTACATTAGTTATGTTCTTCCTAACCATCCACTTGAGAATTGTGACCTTTTGCTTCAGGTCGAACTCTATATCTTTCCTGCTGAACCCTGTGTACAGGGTAATCCTGTCGAACATGTACTTTGACTCTGCTATGGTCTCGATGATATCCTTCTTAGGATCATATCTCATAATCACGCGCGCGTCTCCAGTAGGAGTGACCTCCGCTATCTGGAATGTCCTACGCTTTCCCGTTCGCCTGTTACGGTTCTGGACCATGATAATAGATATGCTTGCAATCATCGCTTTCGGGATATCGATCGGAGGGTTGGTGAGCCTGGTAATTGTTTCCTCCGCATTGTTCGCGTGCAGTGTAGCATACACTGAGTGGCCTGTGTGCATAGCTTCCAGGAGGATCTCAGCCTCTTCTTTTCGTCTGACCTCTCCCACAAGGATTCTGTCCGGACGCATACGTAGGCTGTTCACCAGCAAGTCAAGCATTGAGATTCCTCCCCTTCCTTCAGGGTTCGCAAGCCTTGTCTCCATGGGCACCCAGTGCAGGTTGTTAGGTAACGTAAGCTCGCGCGTGTCCTCTATACTAATCATCCTCTGATTGGGAGGGAAAAAATTACTCACTGCGTTCAGAGTAGATGTCTTTCCGCTACCCGTTCCTCCTGTGATGAGAACAGATAGTTCGTTCTGGATAGCAAGCCATATTATTGCGGCCGCCTCATAAGATATCGTCCCTTCATTTATGAACTTCGTGATAGTCCAAGGATCTTCAGCGAACTTTCTGATGGTGATTGTATTTCCCATCGTACTGATAGGCATCAGAGTAGCATTCACACGATCTCCAGACATCAAGTGGGCGTCCATCAATGGGCTGAGGTTAGTGATCTCTTTCCCGATGTCACGGCCGATGATGGTGGCAAAGTGCCTTATCCTGGCTTCTGTAGGGATGACAACGTTGGTCTTCAGCCACCCGAATTTTCGGTGGTATACCCACACTGGCTCCTTGTGATTGTTTATGATAATCTCTTCCAACCGAGGATCAGAGAGCAGAATATCTATCTTGCCTAGCCCTAAGTTCTCCTCGAGAAGATAGTTAATCAGCATGTTGATTGTCTTCTCATCTGTGTTAGGGAAGTACTTGTTGATTAGTATGCGGATCTCTTTCCTGAACTCTTTCTTGATGAGTGAGATGTTGTCCACTTTCTCGAAACTCTGAAGATCCTCGATGCTCATTTTGCTCACGAATTCTTGGCGAATCTTCTCTAGAATTACTCTTGTTGTGGGTGAGATGTTCGCAATAGAGATCTCATATATGGGGACTGGTTCCTCCTCTATCGCCACAATCTTGATATCAATAACAATGTTGTTGGTCTCGAGCGAGTACTTATCCAAAAGCTCTCTCTCTTTGCCCGCGGGCGTAGCGAGCAGCTCTGTTGCGCTCGTCTTGAATGTCTCGGTTGCTTGTCGATTCACCATCATGGCACCTTTTTGTTGTTCTCCTGCATAGAGGATATAATTTCATGAATTCTGATTAGTTTCTTGGCCGTATCTTCCGCGACATGAGAGTCATGAAGCTGTTGTGCGAGTTGACGCATCTTTTCATAGGTTGCATTCGCGTCCTCGTAATTGTTATCTCGGAGCTGGTTGTCTAGCGATTGTTTTTCCTGTTCGAGATGTAAAAGAAGCGAGTTGTCCAAGACATCCGGGTGTATCATGTCGTGCGGCTCGGGCACAGGTGGTGAGGGGAGTTTTTCCTCATTAGCCATCTCAGTTATATTCGACTTGATTCTGTTGAAGAGTTTTGTAAATCTCATCACTAAATCAGATGGCACTGTCGGCTCCAGATGGAGGGCTGCCCACTTCGCAGTTCTATACTCATGAACTGCGTTCTTCAGATCCCCTGAGTTAAACTGATGCTCTGCCAAAGACAAGTGCTTCTCGGTGGCAAGGAGATATTCGTCTGGCTCTTCTTTCTTTGGAGGCAATGGCGCAGGAGGAGGTTCCAGTTTCTTTTCCGGCTTCTCTTCTTCAGGTTTCTCTTCAGGTTTTTCTTCTTTAGGTTCTGGTTTTTTCTGTTCTTTAGCACCGTCTCCGTACCGTTGGTCGACGAAGTCACGGAACCTCTCGTATAGGTCTGACAGCAGTGCTTTCACCTGCTGTTTGTCCTCGGTACCGTCAGGAATCTCATCGAATTTCTTTCTTAGGTCGTGCAGAACTCTCTTAGCATGTATCAGGTTGCCGTCATCTAACGCTGCCAGGAGTTCCTCCTCAAAATCACGAGTCAAATAGATTGATTGGAACCTGACCGCAGCATGCGCAGCCTTGGCTGTGCTGGCTTTGTCCAGACTAGTATCTAGAAAGTTCATGATGTCCTGCTCGATGAACTCCTCTATCTCCATCTCCCACCTCAGAACCTGGCAAGCAGGTTCATTCTGTAATCCTCCCAGAGCGACACTGGGTCTTGCGCGCCTCGCTTCGTCGCTTGCTCGATGAAATATTCGCGTTTGCTGTTGAGTGCGTCCAATATGTGTGTTTGCCAAAGCTGAGTAATCTTCTGCTCAGGTATCTTCTTCGCCGTCGCACGATCGAAGTACTCTTTCTTTATTTCCTTGGGGTTCATTGGCACCCCTTCGAGGATTTTGCCCTTGTGCGAGAGCTTAGGGTCATCCTTGTTCAGGTAGATGTACGGTTTCGTGAACTTGTACTCGATACCGATTATTTTCTCTTCCACTAGGAAGTCTACCCACGCCTGAAGGGTGTGATGGCTGATACCCAAGACCGTGGCCGCGTCTTGCATGGCCACCTTTTCTTTATCTCTCAGGTAGTCTAGCAGGTCATCTACACCCGTCCTGATGACATCATCATCCATCGAGGAAACCTCGACGATGAGCGTATATAAAGCTTCTTCATTATTAGAGAGTGGTGTCGAGGAGTTCTCGACGATTAGTATCCGAAACCACTCCAAGCTTCACAGGAATCATAATTTGACAGCCTATTTTCATAAGAGGGTCCCGAGGTTGCTTCGCCATCATTTTCATGAAGATTGAACAGGTTATCATACTCCCACCAGAAGATTACGAGTAGCTCACCAGGCCCCCAGTCGAGATCCTCATCTACTGTCCAGTATGTCTTGACAAAGTCGTCAAAGTTAGACGGTTCCTTTTCGGATCTGCAAGGATGCTCGGCCCTAATCCCCCTTACGTGGTTCACGAAGTGATGATCAATCATGCTATAATTCATGTAGGCTGGAATCATCCCTGTCGCAGAGTTTTTAATTTGGGATACGTTCATCACGCTCGATATCCCACAGCAGTCACTAGTGTCTGCTCCACCTGTGAAGCGTTGCATCACGCTAGGAGCCCGCCCCTGATTGAGAACATATGATCGGTTCATGTATATTCCCGGTCTCCAGTTCGGGTCGATGCCAGTCTTGTCAAAGGTTGTGGCATTCAGTTGGTATCTTATCCCTTGGAATCTAAAGGGTCTTCTTTCTGTAGTCACATCCCTGCCAGGACCAGGTAATACTCCTGACGAGCTCATATACTCATACAACGGATCGTTAATTCCTTCGAAGACAACTGTGGAGCGAACAGTAGAGTTCAGCGTGAAGAACGTGTTGAAATCAGGGTCCATAATTTCGTAAGTCAGGTTTAGGTAAAAGTCGACCTCTGCAGGATTTCTCTCTTCCCACCAGACCTCATTAATCTTCACATCTGTCTGGAAGCCAAAGAAGTTCCAGGATATCTGTTCCATCATTGTCATAGTTTGGTTTACAGTATAATTTTTCGGGACGCAATCATATCTTATGCCTGAGATAATTATTTCGTTCTTTGGACCTATGCAGTTCTGTAATGCCATATTTAGGTTGTTTGTTGTCGAGTAGAACCCGTCGTGGCGTATCTTGTTCGTGCTGATATTCTGCATCACAAAATATGCTGTGGTGCCCAGCGCACTGGATGCCGCCTGGTCTAGTGCGTTGATATAACTGTCCACTAGTCCGACACGGGTCTCAGCAGCGGAGGATAGCAGTTCGCTCTCGGAAGTTACGCCACGGGCCACTCTCTGAGAACTGAAGAGGAATGCCACGATAAGGATGGCCATAAGAGTGAACACTACCGCCTTCCTACCTATTGCCAAGTCCTTACCTCCACCACAACAGGAGCGTATAGGGTGGGCTGAGTATCATACGTAGGAGGTTTGCTTTTAAGCACGACAATACGTTTGGCCACAAAGTAACTATCTTTATTCTGTGCAGCCCTAGGGTTCTGTTTTGCTAAGATAATCTCGCCACCATCCCCTAATATCGCTATCTCTGCACCTACCGTATTCGGCACCCCATCAAGAACGCTATCTGCAAGGTATATCGCTCTGAGTTGCATATCTGCACTGTCAGTCTGGTTGAACTCAACTATCTGTTCCAGGATAGTCCGTCTAGAATCGTTTATCACACCCTCATTTATCCAGTCCCTAACCTGAGTATCACCGTAGTTTCTGATCTCTGTACCTTCCATGACAGCGAAAAGGTCCTCGGCGGAATAGAATGCTGCAGTTCTTTCTGGGCGAGCGTTGAAGTCTGAGAACATCATGACGACCGCCCCCAGGATTATAATGCCTGCTATGAACGCGTCAATCACGAAGAAATAGCTGCCTTTTCTCGTCACGACCCACCTCTCTCAACCACTCGAACCACGCATATATAAAGGATTCTATGAGGGTAACCTTAAAAAAGCACCGGAGAGACACAACAGCAAATGGTTGACTACAACGCTCAGATCCAAGAGTTTGAGGCAGAGATTAAGAAGACCCAGTACAACAAGGCAACCCAGCACCATATAGGTCTTATCAAAGCCAAGATAGCGAAGCTGCGCGATAAGGCTGTTGCTAGATCCAAGGCATCTGCGGGACCGAAAGAAGGTTATCAGGTCAGGAAAACAGGGGATGGGACAGTCATACTCTTAGGATTTCCTAGCACTGGAAAATCCACACTCATGAATGCGCTCTGCGGGACCGAATCAGAGACTGCTTCATACGCATTCACAACTGTATCTGTCATTCCGGGGACTCTGAAGTACAAACATGCCCGCATTCAGATTCTTGACGTTCCAGGAATAGTCTCTGGGGCAAGCACGGGAAGGGGAAGAGGAAAAGAGGTCCTAGCTTGCATTCGTAACTCTGACATCTGTCTAATTATCTCAGATTGTCTCAAGCCAAAAGATATAGAGACCGTGAAAAAAGAGGCGTTCAATGTTGGTATCAGGCTCAACCAGCGATCCCCGGACGTGAGGATATCGAAGAATTCTAGCGGGGGTATCAGGGTGCTCACGACATGCAAACTCACGAAAATAGATAAGCGCACCGTAAGGGATATTCTAAGAGAGTTCAAAATCAACAACTGTGACATAATCATCAGAGAGAACATCGATGTTGACCAGCTGATAGATATCATAGAAGGAAACAGAAAATACATGCCCGCAATCACAGTCTTCAACAAGTCAGACCTAGTGACTGCAAAGAGGAGAAAATATCTCGAGAAGAAGTGGCAGCCCGACATGCTCGTCAGTGGTCAGGAAGGCACAAACGTGGAAAAGCTAAGGGAACTAATATACCTGAAGCTGAACCTCATGAACATCTATCTTAAAGAGCCTGGAAAAGATGCCGACCTGAAAATTCCTCTTGTCATGTTCAAGAACTGTTCCATAAAGTCTGTTTGTGAAAAATTACACAAAGATTTCACGAGTAAGTTCAAGTTCTCCCGCGTATGGGGGCCCTCTGCGAGGTTCGACGGACAGAAACTGACCCTAAAGCACCGCCTCAAGGATGGTGATATACTGGAGATACATCTGAAGTAAGTACCTTCTCTAGATCTGAACACCATTCCTCTTCTTTTCGGCAGTCTTCGATATCTTTGCTCATCGCACTTTCGAATAATGGTCGGAGCAGTTCAGTATTATCGAACGTGAACAACTTGTTTTCCGGCTGAGTCATGCCATCATATACATGTATCCGTACAGAACCACCCTCGTAACTTCCCGACCTATTGACTTGTGCTACCATCTTGACGGGAAATCCAGGAACCGCAGCACTGTAAAGTACCTTCGCGTACGGGCTGGGGCCCTCATCCGGAAACACCACAACGTCGGGGTCATGAAATACAAGATCATATCCATGCCAAATCTGTTCATGAGAACCTTGCTCAAGAAGTTGGCTGGCGATACGTTGCCCCAAATCAGAAATCTTTTGTTTGTCCATTGTCCACCCCCCACCTCTATGCCGGAATCAAAGATTTCTATATAAATATTTCTTACATCTTCTGGAACATTTAAAAACAGTCGCGGTACACCCCTACATTGTATGACTGATGTGCCTAAACATATAGCAATCATACCTGATGGGAACAGGAGATGGGCCAAAGACAAGGGGCTTGCAGCCACTAAGGGCCATGAGCATAGCGCCCAGTATGATAAGTTGAAGGCTCTATTAGTAAAGGCCCATAATTTAGGAATATCATATTTGAGCCTGTGGGCATTCTCTACAGAGAACTGGAAACGTTCCGAACCTGAGAAAACTGTCCTGTTTCGTCTTCTGGGTGAAGTGATTGATAATCTTAAGAATGAAGCTGTTGAAGAAAATATTAGGTTTAGGTGGCTCGGTAGGCGCGACAGGGTTCCAGATAATCTCAAAGCCCAATTGGAAGAACTAGAATCCCTGACATCCGATTGCACTGGACTGGGTTTGCAAATTTGTTTTGATTACGGAGGAAGGGATGAGATCCTAAGAGCAGTAAACAAAGCTGTCAAGGAAGGCAAGGAAGTCACAGAGAAATCTTTCTCGGCACTACTGGATACTGCTGACATCCCTGACCCAGATATTATAATCCGTACTTCTGGAGAACAGAGAGTCTCTGGATTCATGCCCTGGCAAGCCACATACGCAGAGCTCTACTTCAGCCCAAAACACTTCCCTGATTTCGGTCCGGACGACCTGCAAGAAGCTGTTGAAAAATTCTCTTCTCGAGAGAGAAGGTTCGGTGGCGGATGAAGGAGCTTAGGAAAAAGGCACATCATCTCACGCCTATAGTTGAAATTGGAAAGCAGGGATTGACCGATGGTGTTCTAGAACAGATCCGTACTGAACTGAAAAGGAAGCGTTTGATTAAGGTCAGAATGCGGCAGACCGTTGAAGAAAAGAAAACTCTAGTTGAAAAACTGATTTCTGAGACTGGTGCTACTCTAGTCCAGCATGTTGGTCATGTTGTGACATTGCACAAGTAATCTTTATAAACCGTCCCGACGGGGAAGACATAATGGCTAAGGAGGAAGAGGAGGAAGTTCCTCTCATAGAGCAATTCCAGTTCGAGGAAGAGATAGGTGAGGAGTACCTAGCCAGCAACTTCGGAGCTTACGTCAGGACAGGATTTCCAAAACCACACACCCGGTTTCGAATCGTATACGAAAGCGAGAAAGCAAGCATCGAAGAGACATATTTCTTCGTCCTAAACTTCTGTAGGCAAGACCAGGGCTTCGGCAATGTCATAAAGACTCTGGATACATTTTCAGCCTCCGAAAACAGCAGTTTCTGGGGAATGACTGAGCAGAGGAAGGGTCTCCAGCAAGATCGAGCCAGTCAATATTTAGCAGTAATCAACAAGATGATCAAAGAGCTCTTCCAAGTCATCAGAGAGATCCGACTCATAAAAGAAAGAATGCAACTTTACGACGGCGCCACCACAGGCAAACAGGCTGATGACGTCGCTCTCAAGAGCTACTGGGCAGACATGGTCGAAGGCGGCACCAAAGGACAGATGAACATCTACCAGATGTCACAACAAGTAGGATTCGGCACCCTACCCGATCTTTTCTTCAGCACATACATCAAGCCCGACGGCGATGTCGACAGCGCAGTCAAGAATAAAGCAGGCGAGTTCAACGAGAAGGTCAAATCAGTTCTCAGACAGAAGCTATCAAAGTACATGGCGTGGAGAAAGCAGACAGAAAGTGAACTACGAACAAGAGAGCGCTTCATGATTAAGCACCTAAGGCAGTACTGGGCCAGCATCAGAATGTACATCAGCTGGGTAAAACCCTACTTAAGGAATGTCCAGAAACTTCAGGCACCTGACAAATACGACAACAACCCTGACCTCATCAGCAGCTTTGAAGGCGCCATGATGGAGATGGAGTTCGTCGCAAGAAAAGCAGCCCCAAAGAAAGGAGCACCTGCGCCAACCCTTCTGTGCACATTCGAGTATAGGGTGAAGCCGCAGATGGAATTTCATGAGAAAGGAGGATACCAACACCGCGGCCCCGTACACGTTGGAAGAGTAGAGCTATCCGTCAGAAGCTATGGTTGGACCGATGATGATGTCAAGACATACATACAGTACAGGGAACAAGAGACTCTCGACCTCTTGGGAATGATGGACGATACTCTTGGTGCAGCCCTTGATGAACTAGGTGATGAGCTGATGCAGTACTTGAAAGAGGCCGGCGAAGACGTGGAACCTTTGAAGAAACGCGCACCCAAGAAAGATGATGAAAAACCACCTAGGGGACCAAGCATTTTCGAACCCTTCGCAGCCCTAGCAGGAGGATTCAAAGACATGATTATGATGCCAACAGGCCCGATACTAGACGCGCTCATACCAAGCAAAGAGTCCAAATCCCACTGGCGTGGCGATAAAAAAATCGCAGCTAAAACACATGGCTCTTGTTATTTAGTCTATAAGATCTACAAAAAAGC
Organism: Candidatus Woesearchaeota archaeon; assembly: GCA_018221245.1. GTDB lineage: Archaea > Nanobdellota > Nanobdellia > Woesearchaeales > UBA525 > UBA525. The sequence continues at coordinate 6,105 of JAAOYH010000030.1, read as the reverse complement.
TCACAAGATGGTCACATGGTAGAGTTTATGTCCGGCTACGAGCCGCCAATGGATAGGCAATGGGACGAACAACCCATAGAGGCTCTTGAAACGAACGATATAGAGACCCCCATAATCCCAATCAGTGAACTAGGCACCACAGTTATAGATACAGGACAAGGAAATATCCTGAGCAATCTCGAGCAGAGCATCAGAATAGGAACCAAAAAGATACAATTGATAATCTCTGGAGAAAGCAGCACAGGACCTGGTCAACTCGCAAGCGTCTTCGGAAAGGATGTTAGGAGAGAAATAAAGGAACGTGCAATGGTATCGGACGTCAAGATTACAGGTGTCGAGCTATCCCCTGGAAAAATCCAAGGACTCACAGGATGGAACCCGCAACAAGGAGGCATCTCAGAAGAGGAGCGCGCCAAGAATCTTCAGGAAGTGAAGAATGCTATAGAGTTCGCCGCTGATGTCGCTGACGGAGGAGGCGTGGACATATATGCCAACGAATTCCAGAGAGATATTCTAGACGCTGACTGGAATAAGGATAAAAACGGAAAGAAACTATTCTACAGCTATTCTCAAAACGAGATAGATGATCCTGACACTGCAGAGACTGTCAAATTCCTTATAGACGGCCGTACAGGACGCGCTATCCAGGGTTCAGTCATAAGAACAAACGACGATATCTTCAGGGTTCAGTTCAAAACTGCCAAAGACGAAAACATTGTCGGTAAGAAGGACAGAAAAGGCAATACCTTGAAAGCTGATGATTTTGTGGACATAGAAGGCAACAAGGTAGATCAGTTCACTCCAGAAGGAGTCTCTAAACTCCTACCTGTGATGAACCCAGACACAAAAGAGTTCGTTACAGAAAAATGGGATTGGAAAAGAGTGAGAGAAGAGACTGAGAAGTACAACAAAGCAAACAACAAAGATGTCAAGCCTGAGGAGTTCGCGTTCAGACAAAAACTCCTGAGCCAAATGGCACTCGCACACGGACAAGCACTCCACTGGAACAAAGATTTGGATTATGCATATGAAGGTCTTAGAAACCTTTCCCAGATGAAGCATTTCGCAGAAGATATAGAAGACAAAATGGGACAGAAGGAAAAAGAAGAATGGATTGAGCACAACTTGCTCAGAGGAAGGGGCATACCCGACTCGATGAAGAGACAGTTGCTCAAGGAAAAACCCAGTAAAGTGGTCCAAGATATGCTCACAAGAGACCAGAACCAACTACACGGCCTCCAAGAACAGGCACTCTCGTACCAACAGAACTTCAAGGAGCTCGAGCAAGTATGGGAGAATATCAGAACACCTTCATCCTACGCCAAAAACAAGACGTTCGACAGTTATGCGGAAGCAGGAATGCACGCGTACAAAATCACAAAAGAACGGAAGCTGGGCAATCCCGTATACGTTGGCCCTGAGATCGGATTTGCGGGCGCATCATATGGAAGCCACCCTGATGAATTCATAGAGATGATAAAAGGCGCAAGAGATCACATGAAACAGAAGTTGATGGAGAAAGGAATGGACCAAGCTCATGCAAAGGATGTTGCAAAGCAGCACATCAAGGGAATGATGGACACCACCCACCTTAGTAATTGGTACAGTCACTTCGCTGAGAAGAAAGGAGAGACAGACGCGGACAAGCTAAGCCGCTTCAACAAATGGATGAAAGCTCAGGCAAATAATATGGTCAAGGAAGGCGTGTTAGGAGGAATCCAAGTAGTAGACAGCATGACAGGAGAGCACGCGCACCTACCTGTAGGACAAGGGATATTCGATATGGTAGGTATGGTCAAAGACATGAAAGCAGCAGGGTTCAAAGGAGATATACTATCAGAGGGTCACGAAGAGGAAGGGTTCGGTCGTGGAAGAATACTTACAGAGACCTGGCGCGCATTCGGCAGCCCAATAGGAAACACTTCCGCCGGCGCACCAACATTCGGTGGCATCCAAAACGCATACATGGGACACACCATGCCTACAAACTATGTAGTGGGTGGATACGCACCAAGTCCCGAATGGACATTATGGTCCGAGACACCGATGGAATAAGGTTTATATAGTCGGGGGGCCCGACAAAGAGAGAGGTGAGGGTTTGGCAAAGAAGAAACATGCTCCTAAGGTAAGAAAAGTACCTAAGAAATCTACGCCTCATCGTTCTGTCCTAACAGTATCGAAAAAGCTTGTTTCCACATTGGATAAAGAGTTCGGAGAATTTCTAAAAGCAGCAGTACTATTCGGGAGCTGCGCGACAGAGACCGAGAAGAATCACTCAGATATCGATATACTTTTCATCATAGATGATGTGACTCACGAAATAACTCCTGAGACCACCCTACATTACCGTGACGTCATCGCGAAGACAGGTGCGAATTTATCGCCAAGATTCCATGTCAATACTCTCAAGCTCACTAATTTCTGGGAGTATTGCAGAGAAGGCGATCCTGTGGTAAGCAACATGCTCCGCGACGGCCATATCCTCCTAGACAGGGGTTTCTTCGGAGCTGCCCAGTCACTACTCAGCACAGGCAGGATAAGACCAAGCAGGGAAGCTGTATGGACCTATTATACGAGAAGCCAGAGAACTCTGAAGAGCGCACAGAAACATCTGTTAAGTGCCTCAGTAGACCTTTACTGGGCAGCTATTGACGTAGCTCATGCAGCACTGATGTCAGTGGGAGAGCTTCCGGCCACGCCAGAGCACGTCCCAAATCTGCTCCAAAGCATTCTCGTAAAAAAAGGCATGCTCGAAAAACGTCATCCGACAATCATGAGGGAGCTATACCAACTTCAGAAAGGCATCACGCAGAGGGAGATCAGGGAAATAACGGGAGAACAGTATGAGGGTTATTATTTAGAGACCCTGAAGCTCGTCGACGCTCTTCGCACAGTAGTGGAGATGCACCCTCCTGGCCGGTAATCATATAAGCGCACAGGTTCTTGCTATTTCATGGCGGACGAAATCATATCTGTAGATGATTTGAAGAAGCTCTCTCCGGAGGAACGTATCAGAATTCTGAAGGAGCTCGCTGAAAAACGCAGCAAAGAGCTAGAGGAACAACTGGCCGAGACAGAGGATCTGATAAAGGAATCTGAGGAAGAGGTGGAAGAGGAGCTAAGACAGCCAGAAGAACAAGAGGAAGAAAATCTTGAGGAAATGCTGCAAAAGAGCGCTCCCGATACTGCTCCTGGAGAGACCGGACCCGATTACTCAGTCAACCCCACAAGTGAGACTGCGAGTCCTCTCTACCAGACACTGGAGAATGCCTCAGAGGAGTTTGACAACCTCTACAGCAAGCAAGTGTGGACCCCCGCCGAAGAACAAGTATATAGGGAATTCAAGGAAAGAGTCGAACATGCCCAGAGCTACGTTCTCACTAGCGATAAACTAGAGGAAGAACTAGGCCTGGCCACTAATATGCTCAACAGACTGAAGTATCGTAATACCTGACTCTACCACCAGGGATTATAATATCCGCCACCAGACCATCTTTGCGGATAAGTCCTGTACAAGTAGCCGCCGCTGTACCCACCATAATACGAGTTACCGTAGTATCTGTTGTATGAAGGCACTTGGTTATACCTATACCTTACTTGGTTGTAACCCCATCCTGACCAACCATAAGAATATCTATAATTGTTGGTGTACGAATAGTGTGACTGTCCCACGTATGGAGACGCACGGTAGTATTGGCTATCGTATGAACCGTACGGAGTCCTATAATGCTGGTAGTATGCCTCTGCATCCTGTGCCATAAAAGGCAACAGCAGAACGAAGGCAAACAAAACGGCTAACATCCCCTTAAACAGCTTGTTCATCAATATCCCCCCTAGTTACCACTACAAAGTCTATGGAATATAAATAGATTTCTACCCGCTCTTGAAAATGTCGAAAAGGTCTATGTCCTCCTCGGGAAGTTTGCGTTCGGGTTTCTTCTCAGGTTCCGGCTCCTCTTTGGGTTCAGGAGTCTCTTCTTGCACGGGTTGTTCCTCAACAGCTTCTGAATTGCCGCTTCCGGTGTAGAATACCTTTGAGAGATCCACTTCAGGCTTCTCAGGCTCTTTTTTGGGAAGGTCAGCAACAGCAGATACATCTACAAACCCTTCGTCCTCTACAGTCTCAGGAGTCTCTTCAGGTTCTACATCACTCGGTGACTCAACCATATCAGGCATAATGGGCCTATGATACTCCTGTTCCTTGAACCCCCTCACGGTGCCGGTTCCAGGCGAATCAGAATAGAAGACCTGATGATCATACTTAGTATCCTCTTCAGATATTGATCTGATGCTGGGACCTATTTTAACATGTTCAGGAATTGGCTCCCTCATCTCGGATGCCTTCTCTACAAACCTCCTGAAATCTTCAGGTAGAGATGCGGTGAACCGCTCCTCAGGATTTAGGACCGCATCAAATAACGCGCCTGATTGGACTGTCTTTCTCAAAGTGGCTTGGTCCATCTCTGGATCTTCACGAGAGCCTCTGATGACACGACGTTCTGTATCCACCATACCCTCCGCTAATCGCTTAGCATCAGCGAGGCTCGCAGTGATTCCTCGGTCGTGAAGCTGGTTAGCTAGAGCGGCGATATGGTCCTCTCTAGAAGAGTCATCGTCCAGGTGCTCTGGAAGGAGTCTTGGCTTCTTGATGCTGCTGGGGTCGAACGCCATAATGGCAGGATGGGAACGGCTCTTTTAAGCTTTACGACGGCTGCGCTTCTGCTTAGAGAACCCTCTGCTGGCCCGTATGACCTTTTCAGAGAGAAGTGCTATCCCCAAAGTGAAGAATGTTAGCGTCAAGAAAGCTCCCCACCAGAACAGCTCGCTACCTATAGGATGGAAGCCCATACCTATGACGACGACGCTAGGCATAGTGAGAAGAGCTATCTTAGTAACATGAGTGAAGAGTATTCTGTAACTAAAAATCCTAGGGAGGTAGTAGCCAGCTAGGAGCATGAACCCTAACAAGAGGAATATCTTGACTATACTCAATACGAAGAACCAGACTAGTATGCTAGGGAGCAGGAAAAGGACGATCCCATAGAGCATGTGATCACGGGCAGGAGTCTGTTGCTTCAGATTCTTTAGGTCTGACCAAGGGACAAGTGTCTTGCCGAAGAACAGATACTTCGGATAGATTACTCCGTGCTTAGTTATGACCACCTCATGGCTAGTTTCAGAGTCGTTCTTCTCAAGATCAAGCACAATGTCCGGATCAGCAACTATCATGACGCTCTGGTTAGTTTTGATGACCCCTCCGAACTCAAATCTCTCTACAGTATCAAGCTTCTGAGGGATGTTTCCTATATAATTCATAGTGACCGCCATAAAAGTGAAGAGGAAAATCACCATGCCTATGCCTAGGGTTTTGATGAAGAACTTGACAAACTCCCTATGACGTTCGTGAATCATGCGCTCATAATTGTTCGGGTTGTACGATGAGACAAACATCGAAAGGTATTTTCCCATGAAACGCTCGAGATCCATACGGGTATTATCGTCTGGCGTGTATTTATGTCTTGTCCCTACAGATGTACATCATGTCCTTCTCGCCTTCCCATGACTCGACTTTGAAAAGTTTCTTTAGCAACTTATCAAGATCTTTTGCCTTGGAAGATTTCTTCAAGTAAGATATTAACATGAATCCTTTGCACACACGCTTCATCTCTTCCAGACCTTTTTTAGCATCGGAGAAGTTCTGGAGCGCAGTCAGAGAAAGCACGACGTCAAACATATTATCAGGATAGGGTAATTTTTCTGCAACACCCTCTGTTATCTTCCGTTCTGCTTCCCTATGAGAATGAAGTCTGAGCCCTTCAGAAGGCTCTAGCCCTTGCCACTTCACATGCTTGAGAAATCTGATGCTTCTTCCCGTGCCACATCCAACATCTAGTAAAGCCACTCCTGGAAGTATCACTGCCTTTTCCAAGAACTCCTTCAGCTTGGCATCCTGCTCTTCTCCATGAAGCTCGTCGTACCCCGCCGCGATTCCCGTGTAGTAGTCCTTTGTCATAGAAAAATAATGGGCCCGGCCGGACTCGAACCGGCGACCTCCGCCATGTCGAGGCGGCGTTATAGCCACTAAACTACAGGCCCTTGATTGTG
>JAAOYH010000004.1 GCA_018221245.1 Candidatus Woesearchaeota archaeon | reverse complement strand
GGAGATATTGAAGAAGAAGCCGGACGCATCGCTGAAATGAGCAACAAGAAATGGAAGTATTTCCTCAAAACAGTCAGCGGCGATCCTGAACCAGAGATAGGCTGGTACAATTTCCAAACCCTAGTAAAAGGAGCAGGGATAAACACAGTAAGTCTAGCAGGAGGGAACTACAACCCACCTGGAAAAAAGAACGTTCCAGAAAGCGGATGCCTTGCAGATGCTAAAGACAAACTAAAGATGTTCAACCTTGATGTTCTCATAAGACAAGATGCAATATACTCAAACGTGATGCCAGAATAATTACTTACCCATCTCCTCTAGATCGTCTAGAGAAATGACATCTTCCTTAACATCCATATCCTTAGGCTTGAGCTCTTCCTTCTTCTCAATAGATTCCTGTCTTGCAGTATCCATCTTCTTCTCGAGGTTAGCCAACTCCTTAGCAGGATCCACATCAGTGAATACCAACTGGGCATTGAAGTCAAGGTTGTCGAAAGTCTCGTTCTTTCTCACAGAGCCGACCACCTTGATAATCTCCCCAAGAAGCTTCTGCTTCACTTCTTCAAACCCATCAGGGTTATCCCTATAGACAAGGAACTCACCCTCAGATTTTCCCGTTAATGTAAGAGCTTGCTTCTTCCAGAAATTCGTCCTGATATTGCCCGTGCCATCATCTAGGAAAGCCGACATGTTGAAATTGACTTCTGGCGTGACCTCTCCGTGATTAGGACAGAGGTTCTCCTGTAGCTTCTTTCTACACTCAGGGCAACCATCATAGAATCTGGGTTCGTAAACCTGTACTACCGTCGTGACAAGCTCAATGTTCTGCTCGTCACCTTTCAGGTCCTTGATGTAAGATTGTTTTCTCTCAGGCCTGTCAGATTCTGGAGCAGGTCGTGCTTCAACCGAGACACCCTCAGGGTTCACTTGTAGTTCTGACTGCGTGTTAAGCTGGAGTTCTAGTCTATCCTGCTTGTATGACTGCTTCACGAACGGGTTTTTCACGACAAGAGTGTCGCCATCCTTTAGCTCCTCAAAAACATCTACCTGTTCATTCCAGAAGACCAGTCTCGTGACACCAGTCTCATCTCCTAAGAGAAGGCTGGCAACCTTGCCCTTCCTGTCGTTCTTCTCGAACTCCTTGATATCCCACTTCTGCACCACCCTCCCTGCGACAACAATGCCGCGAGATTCCAGAGTAATATCCTTGATCTTCAATTCAGCGCCGGGCTCTTGGGGCTTCACTAACTGAACTCCAAGCTCGTTCGCAACTATGTGGATAGCACCATCCTTGCTGATGAGACCGTTCAGCTCCTTGAGTTTCGTATCTACCTTAGATTCTATCTCAGCTACAGAAAGTCCCTTGTCTTCCTTAATCTTGTTGACGGCCTCTTCATACGGGATGTCTATCATGCTGGGGGGAGCGCAAGGTGTTATTTAAGGATTAGGGGTTATTGCCCGAAACTAAATCAGGTCCGGATAATTCTTCCTAAAATTTGCAATAATGTATTCGCGCTCTCTTTCTGGATAAAAATCTTCAGCACAAGGTCCATCATACGACTCTGCAAAAGCCTTAACCGCTGCAGGAGTGCCATCAAAAGCAATCATGCTTGATCTGGTCAAGAAATCTTCCAAATAAGCTGGGTTCATATTATCTGCCATTTCCTTAACAGCTGGCTGGTCAAGAGCACTTACTGTCTTAATCTGTCTTTCCAGTGGCCCTATCATCACGCTGCTTACTCTTTCTGCCATGATGTTCTGAGCCCTTCCTTTGTACTGTTGCAGAAGTTTCTCGACGCTATATACAAGAAATTTTGATTCTCCTAGAGCAGAATCGTTAGCGCCTTCTTGGAATTCGGTGAGCTTTTTTTCGAGTTCTCGGGTTCTCATGATGGTTGGGAACTGAGAACTAAATAAGAACCTTTCTACAAAACATCTCGAAGTCTCTTTAAGATGTCCATCGCGTAAGGAGGAATCTCCAGAACTAATGCTTCAGGAATAGTGAACCACATGCGATCTGATCCCTCAGGAACAGCGGACTTATTGACTCTCTCCGTGAAGACGTACCTTACTCCGTTATCTTTTCCTCTCTGATAAACCTGCTCTACAACATATCTGTCGCTCTGAAGCTCAATACCAAACAGCTCCTTAGCAAACTCTCTTGCCTTGTCAAGAGGTTGAACACCTGCAGGCAATCCTATAGAGAAAAGGTCGTATTCTCTCCCTTCCTCTGCAGAATCCTTCACTAATTGTATCAATACCTTTTTCTCCTCATCATGAGGGATTATGACAACAATATCCTGGCTCATATCAAACCCTTGGCGTCGATAGCTGAAGCGACCCTCTTCACGGATGTGAGGAAGGCTGCCGTTCTCATTGTAACGCCCTTCTCCTTCATCACATCATTAGTCCTATGAAAAGCTTTCGTTATTATCTTATCCAAACGCCGGTCAATCATATCTTCATCCCAATAGTATCCTTCCCTGTTCTGTACCCACTCAAAGTAGCTGACTGTGACGCCGCCTGCGTTCGCTAATACATCTGGGACTATCAGAACACCTTTCTTCTCTAGGATCTCGTCCGCATTAGGCGTCGTTGGACCGTTGGCCAGCTCGACGATTATCTGTGCCTTGATCTTGCCTGCATTCTCTTTCGTAATCTGATTCTCCATAGCCGCAGGACAGAGTATGTCTACTTTCAACTCTAACAGTTGCTCGTTAGTTATTGCGCGAGCATTAGGGGCATGGCTTGCCAACGATTTGAGTGGTTTCTTCTCCTTCTTTTTTATTGAGAGTAAGTGTTTAGGATCGAGACCTTCTTCGCAGTGGACTCCTCCGCTACTGTCTGAAATCGCAGTTACTGTGTATCCTGCCTCGTGAAGCATTATCGCTAGATGGCTTCCTGCATTGCCGAATCCTTGGACTGCCACTTTTGTCTTCTCTGGAGTTTTGTTCTTGAGCTTCATCAGCTCTCTTATACAGAAGAAACCTCCTCTGGCCGTTGCTGAGTCCCTTCCTAACGATCCGCCTAGCGCGACAGGCTTTCCCGTGATGAAGGCTGGCTTGTACTTGCCTCTGATGGTGTTATATTCGTCAGACATCCAGAGCATAATCTTCGCGTTTGTGTACATGTCCGGAGCGGGAATATCCCTATCTGGGCCCATGAAGCCCGCTGCACCTCTGACGAAGCCTCTTGAAACGCGTTCTATCTCTGCTTGTGAGAGCTGCTTTGTGTCGACGACAACTCCTCCCTTGGCACCCCCGAACGGAATATCTACCAGCGCACACTTTATCATCATCCAGAAGCTGAGCGCTTCAACCTCGTCGAGGCAGACTGCTGGGCTGAACCTTATTCCTCCTTTGGTCGGGCCTAGATGATCATTATAGTGTATACGGAATGCCTCGAAGGTCTGTAACTCTCCATTGTCCATTCTGACAGGTATCCAGAAGTGGATAGCCTCTTTGGGAGATCCTAGAATCTCCTTTACGTCTTTCGATACTTTGAGATGTTCGTAGGCTTTGTCGAGCTGTTGTAAGGCGTTATTGAATAGGGATGCCATCGAGAGAGCGCTTCCTTAGAATTATATAACTCTTACTATTAGAAAAAAGAAAAGAAGGAATGGATCAAGAGCTTATTTCTTGCGCTTTCGGCCACGTGCCATCTTTGCGCGGGAGATATCGCCCTGCTTGTCCACGAAATAGAGATATCCTGATTCCTTGCGGACGCCGACCTTAGCAACCTTCTGAGCCTTACCGCCCTTCTTGCCGCCTCGTGCCATGAGCGCGCGGGAAACGTCGCCCTGCTTGTCCACGAAATAGAGGTACCCCTTCTCTTTCCTTACACCTGCCTTTGCTACCTTTTGTGCCATTTTTTAGCCACCTCGTTAGTGTGCTAAGCGAACCTGAGTTCGCCCGTCTATTGTCTCCTCGGAGAATCGTCCTTTTAAATCTTTCGAATCTCTCGTCGAGAGAATAGACGGAAGATATAATTTCTATATAGAAACAGAAATGATTTTAACCATAACAAGATTCCCGAAAGTATGGAAAAACTCAGCCCTCTCGAATTAGAATTAGACAAGTTACCTGTAAAGCCAGAATACACAAAGACATACATCTCCCTGTTCCCGCGAGAAGAGAAAGGCAGCTACAGTATCAATCTTGACTTCGCTAATGATGACGGAAATCTAGAGTCATACCCTATAGAAGGCTGCGGACACAAGAGCTTCAAAGAGGCCCGATACCTCCTGGCACTCATCAAGAATATGCTGTATGAGGATTCAACTCTAAAGATAGAAGGAGACTTTGCAAAGCTCTATCACCAGGAAAACTTAATCCCTGGAGAATCTCTCAACAAGATATTAGACGTAATGAAAAAATATGATCTCATCTGATTATATGACAACCATCAAAGACATCTTATTTCTTCTCTAGCAAGTTAGATTATTAAGTAGGGATTCTAGAATGAGAAAGTGGCACTTCACTATATCTTCGGCGCAATAGACATCCTGGCAGGTGTCACGCTCATCTCTAACAGTCTAGGGTTCCCCCTAGAATTTATCCAAGCAGCTGCTGCTTTAGCACTAATAGTGAAAGGAATTTTCACCGTAAAAGACATACTCTCAATCCTTGACGTGATCATAGGCGTAGTTATGTTCGTCCTATTATGGATTGCAGCACCAACATTAGCACTCTCTCTGGGAATTTACCTCTGCATAAAAGGAGCTGCCACATTCGCCTGAAAGTTATATATACAGCACGAATTCTAAAAGTATATGGTCCTCCCATTAGTGCCGATAATAGCAGTCATAGGATCTTCTATAGCTGGTGGAATTATCTACAAAAGATACCAAAACAACAAGAACAGAGTGGGTTTCAGCGAGGAACGTAATGTAGAGGCCAAAACAGGGACTGACAGGTTCGGGTACAAGCTGAAAAGGCTTACCAAGAAGATGGCAAGCTTCATAAGAAGAGGAAAGACATCGGAAGAACAGATCACAAGAGAGGCAGATATAGAAGAGGCAGAGAGAAAACAGGAAGCAAAACAAGAAGGAACACCCCAAGCCAAGAAACACCTCGGACCCATAAAGAAACTAGAGAAGGCAGCCGAAAAGAACGCGGCAGTCGCAGAAGAGGAAGAAGAGGCCGCCCGCGACCTTATAGCCATCCAGAGCAGAGGGACAGGAATTCTCGCGGCACTGAAAGAGATTGAGAAATCTGTAGAATCATATCTCGGCAAGGCCGAGAAAGAGAACCGCGCAGAAAGACAAGAAAGCAGGATAATCGCAGACCTCGGCAAACGGATTGGTGAGGTCAGCACACTCCAGCACGTTGACCAGCACACTATGGAATATCTGAAACAGTTCAGTGACCAAGTTACTGTCCACCTCGACAAAGAACTGGAGATAGAGAAAAGGGGAGAATCAGATCTCCATAAACTCGTCAAGAATCTCAGAGAAGCAATAGATGTGGCAGCCTCAGAGATAACATCTCTAAAAGCAGAAGAACGCCTAGAAAAGAAATACTCCAAGCACGAGAAGCGTGACATGACAAAGGAGCTTAAACTCCTCGAGAAAGCAATAAAGAAGAAAGAAGATGAGCTCAAATCCCTGAAGAAATCAGACTCTGACCCTGGGGTTGTGGAACAGCTCAAGAGAGAGATAGAGATGCTCAAAAGACAACGCAGACTCACCAAAGACGTACACACGCAAGTCAAGCGCACCCTAGATATCCTCACTAAAGAGCTCAGGAAGATGCGTTCTATCATCATGAGGCTCAAAGTTGTAGGTGGGGGACTAAAACACGCAGGAAAGAAACTCCCCATGCTAGAAGAGAACGTGAATGAAAGAGTCAGGATAGCGGAAGACTCTCTAAAGGAACTGAAGGAGAACCTCTCAAGATTAGAACATGGGACCAACCCCCACTCCGCAAGCCTCTCAATTGGTACTGAGCTTACGAGAATACAAAAGAACCTACAGAACATTGGTGGGATGGATCAAACATTTGGAAAGGTAATAGTTACCATAACTGAAAAAGGCTATGAGATGGCTAGAATCATGGTCACCCTGGATTACCTCATCGATGGTCTGGAGAAAACACATGAGGCAGTCACGCAAGGCATAGAGACCACGACAAAAATCATGGAAGCAGTCTTGGCAGAAGAAGGAAGTGAAATAGACGAGACAGAGGTCGAGTCGACCCTCGAAGAATTGAAGCAAGCTCTAAACTATGGCGAACGGGTGGAACGCAAGATAATAGGCATCACAAAATCTGTGGAGTACAGGCTACGAGAGCTATCTCAACTATTAGTAAGGTTCAACCAAGAGAACACCCGAATGCCTGAAGCCATAGCTATGTCCTCTGAAGAGCTAGGCAACATAATGCGAACTAACGTAGACAGGAAGATAGAGATTGGAGGTAAATACACTCCTGAACTGAGAAACTTTGAGGAAGAGTTCAAGAGACTTAGCGTAGAAGCAGCAAGGGGATACTCGCGAGAGCTAGCATATCGCTAGCTATTCTTGAAAAATTGTAGATGGATAAACCATCCGAACATAGCCAGTAGAAACGACAACCCATATATGAAAAATCCCACACGCGAACCCACAGAAGTAACAAGCCAAGCCATCACCGTGAACAGAACGACGGCCACAGAAAGTATCACGTACCACGGACCCGAAGCATAGAAGACATCCAGACCGAACGTGCAGCCACGCAAACGCTTGTACCACTCGCTACCTTTCTTTCCTGATTTGAGGTTAGGCAAGGGAATCAACGCATATACAGCAGTCAAGCAAACCACAGTCATCAAGCGCACATAGAAAATAGACTGCGTAAGAATGTACATAGGACTCAACACAAGTATGAAAAGCAACATGAATGCCGGGAACGTTCCCGCTATCACACCCATCTCCCAACCCTTATACTGGCTCTTGAACTTGCCTATAGCAAGCCTCTCAGGACGACTGAAATTGAAGCCACCGGGAAGGAAGAGTGGAAGGATACCATTGCTAGCGACAGTCACTATCAATCCTACAATCAGACCCGAGAGGTGTGGCTTGTAAGATATCAGATATCCCAGCTTGACGGCCACGAGCTTGCAAGCAAGCACAGTGAGCATCAAGAAGAACAGAAGGAAAAGGAAAGTCAACCCCCAGGATTCCAGACCTGAATAAATGTCTAAGGAATCGCCACCCCAGAGCCT
>JAAOYH010000029.1 GCA_018221245.1 Candidatus Woesearchaeota archaeon | reverse complement strand
ATAAGAGAAACGATACTAAAAGCCAATTTACGTACTACTCGACGAGAGCAAAAACAGCACTCCATTATATAGTTTATTTTCTCTATTGCTAATAATATTATCTTCTATATATAAAAAATAAAAAAAGGAATTATGGCCCAGGACGCAAACGTCTATGAACGCGTTCCTCAGCGTTCAATCTGCGCATACGGCGCTTCATCTGTAGCATCCAATCCGCATAGTCAGGCCTGTCATTGTCTTGTATTTCATGCGTAAAATCCATATTTGTTACCTCCTAGGCGCTCTCGCGCCTCCTTTGCCCAGCCTTGATGGCCAAGATCGTAATTGAAGAACTCCAGATACTGAGCGACAAGCTCAGGATAGTGCCTGATGAGCCTGAAGACCTCCTCAGTGTAGCAGTAGGTACAGACCGACATCAAGCTATTACACTTGATGCAATGGATATCCCCCATATTTCGGAAGATACCTCTGGTCAGTTCCTCTACTGCAGGGACGAGCTCCTCACGGCGCTCCTCCCATAGCCACTGTCGGACTCCCTCTCTGAGGCAGCCAGGACAAATGGGGTTAGTGATTGGTTCCTCGCATAGGACGCACCTCATTGTTTCCACCTCGAGGGGCGTGCAGAAAGTTCATGTGCCTCCTGCCCGCCCCGGTTTTTTTTCCGGTTCTAGGCAGTCGGCACGATGTTCATGAAGAACAGCGTGCTGGCTACACAGGTATTGTTATAATTCCACGTGTGTAGCCGCTGCATACCTTAATTTTCGAAAGGTGTCTTTATAAGTGTGGTGGCCACTCTTAGTCGTGAGATGCAAGTTTTTATCGAAAAAGAGCACAAGACCGTCGCTGTAGACGACTTTTCAGGGACTGCCGGAGAGCTACTCAGACGTGTTGGAGTAAACCCTGAAACTGTGATTATCGTTGTTGACGGACTACTGGTTACAGAAGAAGTACGAGTAGATGGGGCTGCTAAGGTCGAGCTGCTTTCTGTAGTTAGTGGCGGCTAGTTGGACGCTCGTAGGTTCCTACAACAATTGTTTCATTTTCGCTAATAGAACGCCCAATTATCCGTCCATTGTTCGGATTTTTTATGAACTCCTCCACGTATAACTCGGATGGGATATCTGATCTCACACCAACAGGAATTTCCTCTCCATCAGCGCCTCTAGATATCCATTCGTCAATAGTTAGCGTCTTGAACTTTCTTCTGCACACTTCCTGCTCTAATTTGGACAGTCTGTTAATTTTGCGTTCGAAACCCAAAGGGGTTCCTAGAATGGGGGCTGTGCTTAGGCCATCTCCGATCCAGCATCCAAGAGAATCATAAACGCTCAGAAGTTTGTTGTCAGATAACATTCGATACAGTCTTTCGATCATGAAGAAGGGATTGGATACTCCTATAAATATTTCTCCACGAAACTTATATAAAGCGCTATTCTCGAGGAACGCCCATGGTGGAGCGGTGGGTTTCCTTTGCTTTGATTCTTCTACTAGTGCCCACACTAATCGGTGCAGAATTACCATATTCAAGTTCACAGACTTATACACTGGGAAACGGGTTTACAAACGTAGATTTTGGTGTCAACGAGCAACAGTATAACAAGATAACAGTAGACTATGATTTGGAGATTACTGATTGGAGAACTGATTTGCCACAAAGACCAAACAATGCAAGATACAACTACAACCTCTTTTGCTTCCAGAATAGCAGAGGGGACTGTCTCTTTAGCCACCACGTCCGAGCCACACAAATAGGAACCAGAGGCATGTTGGTATTTCCAACTTTGGACAACGGAGGGGACGAAACCAAGAAGAGCGTACCTTTCACAACTGGCAATTACCACTTTACTACTGTATTTGATGGCACAACCGGAACAGCAACCACAACTATAACTGGTGCAGTATCTGTGACGCACACTGTTTCGATAGGTTCGCTTTCTCTGAACGATATGAATAAGGCATTCAGTGCAGAGATGAGCATCGATGGCGATCAGTACGACTACTACATATATCCTAAAGGGTGGAAAGTCAGCAACATCAATGTTGTCGGGGAATTAGGGGTTTTCACTCCGTTCTCTGGAGGTAGCGGGGGTACTGATTCTGGAGGGTATAACCCTGGTGAAACTGACGTGCATTTTGGGAAGGATGGCGGAACGTATCCCGGCCCTTGGATCGCGCCAGGTGATGATGTCCTTGTCCTAGAGACGCCTAGCAAAAGTACAGGGTACAGCAGTATTGCTGTTGAATTTGATTTCATTCCACAGATGCCCACAGCAACAGACGTCGTCCTGGGGTTATTCAGGCTCGACAATGCATGTTCAGGAAAGTTCCTGATGAGCTCCGGCATTTTGATACCTGATACAGGATCAGAGCGCTCGATATTCAAGGCCAGAGGCCTAGATACGCCCTCAAGCATGGGTGCAATCCTTATTCCAGGAGAAGAGTATCGCATTAATGTACTCTTAGACCTGACTACCGAACAAGCAACCTACTCTATACAAAAGTTGACAGATGGAGGAACCATCGCATCATTCTCTGGTCCTCTTAACTCAGACTCAAATAATCTGCTGAAGGCGTCCCACACAACAGAAGGACTCAAATTATCAATAGGGGCAAAAGGCACAAACAAGAACTGGTATAAGACGGGTGGGTGGGAGTTCAGCAATATCCAACTTATACTCGATGGCGAGGCAGGAGATGATGTAAGTTCAGGTGCGGATATGGGCACTGATGAAGGCAGATTAGCATTCCTTGCAGCAAGTATGATAGGATTAACAGACGAGAATGAGTTCTCTCTTGACTGTGGTCCAGCAGAGGAAATATTAAATCTTCCACCAGCAAATACTGGAGAATATTTCTGTGTCTTGAGTATGGATGACGAGGTCATCTTTGGCACGTTTGGCGTCGGTGAACAAGCAGCAAAAGATATACTCGAAAGCTTTAGAGACCCAATATACGCAGCACACGTAAAAGAGGACGAGATTCACAGCGATGCATGTGATGCTGTTCTGTCAGCGCCAGAAGAGTGGGGGAAGTGTCCAAACGCCATAGAAGGTATGAGTGTGTATACTCTGCCCCACGCCCTATCAGGAACAGTAGTTCTAGTTGTGAGCCAGAACGATATTCTTGCGTTCAATACAGGTCTTCTAAACGGCATTGTTGACTTTTTCAAGGATCTATTCGGATTAGGAAAAGGACCGACAACAGTTAAAGTGGCAGCGAGAAAGTTCCACCACGGGTTCTTCCTGGATCGAGAGGACCGGCAAATAACCGCGACATGGTATGACTCAGACGCCATACTTTCATATGAGGGATTCTGGACAGACTTCTCATCAAATAGACCACAAAACAGCAAATATCACCTAGGGCAAAAAAGGCAAGTGGTTGTGGCTGATTTGAACCAGCAAGCGCCTGGAGACGTCAATACGTGGCGATCCATGACTGCGGGACTTCGCGTGAAAGATAATAACCAGCCACCAATGCCCGGCGATGAATGTGGGAATGGTATTGTTGGATTTGACGAGGAATGCGAGCCAGGAGTAACTAAGATTAATTGTTCGGATATAGACCCGACAACTCCAGCTGTCCCTGTAGTATGCAATGACGAGTGTATACTTGAGATTGGTGCCTGCTATCCCGACAATACTAATTGTGGTGACGATTGGGTTCCTCCAGGTGATTGGACAGACCCAACGAATTGGGGTTGCGGCGGCGATCAGGTATGCCTATGCAAACATGCTTTCTGGGATGCAGTAAGAGGGATTCCAATAGAGAATCTTGATGAGCTACCTGGAAGGGGCGGTGCGATATCCATGTTCCAATCAGGCGGCTCTGAGAACATACCTGTCTTGTGCAATGCAGCAAGGTATATCATATCTGGAGAGCAAGACTGGTTCAACGGATATTATGATTATCAGCTCACTAATGGAGATGGTAGAGGATCGTACTTCATGGGCACAGAGATATTCTCTCCTACTGCCTACACTGGAATGATTGTCAGCCCGAACCTCGCAGTATATCATGAGGCTAAGAGGAGAGGACACAGTACTCTAAGTGACAAGGCATCTCAATGGTTAACTACTCATTTCGTTATGCAGGCATTAGGATCTGCATCAGGCACACTGTCAGCGCATAATGTCTTCGGACACCCCGCATCTCAGGGTCCTGCATCAGGTAATCCAGGCCCTGCATGGAATGCGTGTGGCTATGTTGTGTCAATGGCAGGCTCACGAAGCAAATGGGATAGTCTTTCCTGGCATCACAATCGTCCATTATTCTCGTGGGCAATGGGCTCTGGAGCATGTGTAGAGAATGTTGACTTAGAAAACGAGGGTGCGTGGTGGACAACTTCAGCACAAGTTGCTATGGGTTACGCAAATGGTGGTGCTATTTCAGAGGCAGATATGGGTCTAAAAGAAGGCACTAGAGCGCTCATGGCGAGTATTCTGGCTTTGAACAATCCTGATGATTACGACGCGGTTTATTCAGTATATGAAGGCATCAAGGAGAAAATAGGTGACCACAAGCCCACTGTGCCTTTCACGTTTGTAAGAACCGCTAATGGTGTGGTGACGTGGATGGGCACATATGAGCAAAGCAACCACGTAAAGAGTGTAAATGGTAACAAGGGAACTGTATTTGCAGCCTCCTATACAGGTAACACATTACAAACACTTTATCCATTCGGAACTTCGCTTATAGGGAAACACGGTGAGGCTTGGTTTGCACCGTATTGTAAAGACAGTCCAAGTGACCCCGAATGTAGAGATGGCAACTACATCTGCGCCACGGGAGATGGTGGTCCATACTGTATGCCATTCGATGAACTTACTGATTCTGGCATTGTTTATGCCATGGAATGGAATAACGAGGCAGGTCTTGTCTTGCACCTGCCGCAGTGCCCTGACGGAAATTGTGGGGCATGTGATCCCGAATGTGACATTTGCTGCCCTGGACCCAACTATAACGAGGAAGAGTGTGATTCCGGCTGCTCATGGCAGGTAGCTGCTAGCCCAGGAGCTTATGATATTCTTGTGAGGGTTGCTGGCGAGGACGAATACGAGCTGAAGGTAGAAAAGGTTAGAGATTCTGATGGTGTTCCCACGACCAATCCTACGTGTGATTTAGGTGATGCACCTATTGAGTCTGGTCCCGTTGATCCAGGGCTGAGAACGGGTGATTTCGGGCCACACTCCAGCAAAGATAAGGGGGTGGTTGATATTTACTTTAGACAACACCATCCTGATGTACGTTGGGATACAAGAATAGAGCTGACAACTACAAATGACAGGTGGGTAATTAACGGAGTCACCACAAAACCTGATGGTACTCCTCTTCAAACATCCGACGCGGCGGCCGGAGGAAGAAGATGCTGGTGTCCACCCGACACAGTCTACTGTGAGAACATGAACATACAGATTCCCTTCGCGGACGTCAAATGCTTCCTCGACCAGGAGTGTAGTGAAAAAGTGTCTGGAACGCCAGATGGTACTGGCGATGGCTGCGGACTTGCATGCAGCGAAAGTGAAATTATTGCCTGAGTAGAAACGCTCTTAAGCACATTCTGAACTCTTAGAGTATGAAATGCGATTGCGGAGAATATACGGTAATAGATAATAGATGCAAGCATCACTTCGTAGCCGATTTCGAAACCAAAGTACGAAAGACAATCGAAGACAACAACCTGATAAAATCAGGAGAAAAGATAGCGGTCGCGTGCTCCGGAGGCAAAGATTCTCTCACAGTACTGACCATCCTGAAAAAACTATATGGAGAGGTCACTGCAGTAGCTATAGATGAGGGCATTGCAGACTACAGAGAGCACACTCTTGTAGATCTAAAGAAAGTATGCGATGAACAAAAAATTCCCCTCATAATCAAGTCTTTCAAGGATTTCTCAGGCCACACACTTGATCAAGCGCTCAAGAAAAAAGATTTTCATCCCTGTGGGTTATGTGGTGCTTTCAGAAAACACCTATTGCTACTAGCCACGAAAGATTTTGATGTCGTGGCAACGGGCCATAATATGGACGATGAAGCACAGTCTGTGCTGATGAACCTCTGCAAGGGCAACACAGAGGTCTTATGGCGCACAGGACCTGTATCTGGAGCGGGCGCGAAAGGATTCGTAAAACGCGTTAAACCTCTATATTTCTGCACAGAGAAAGAGGTCATGACGTACGCATACCTCAACGGCCTCACGACAAAGTTCACTGAGTGCCCGAACATCCACGGTGCTTACAGGGACATTCTAAGGAACGCGCTCAACGATTATGAGAAGGACCACCGTGGCGCCAAAAGGCAGATAGTGGACAAGTTCCTAAAGATGAAAGGAAAGAAGAACTTCGAAAAAACTGATATCAACTCCTGCAATAACTGCGGAGAACCCTGCAGTCAAGATATTTGTAAAGCCTGCCAGTACCTTGAAGCCCTACAATGATAGGAAATTCTCCAGATCTTTTGGTGCGCGCATCTCTAGGGCTTGAGCAGCGCCAGAAACCACATTTACTTTAGGCTTGTACTTCTTGAAGAACCTATTATTCTGCATCATCCTGCCAAGAATAATGTGCTGCTGTTCGCAATGAAGCTGAGCGATGTTAACTAAAAAAATCTTATCTGTGCGCATGCAGTTCTTGATTGATACTTGGCTGAGCCCGGAGTTCCTATGGTGGATGAAATCCTCTCTCTTGCCTGACTCGAAGTTTATCACGTGAGAAACTCTCTTGTCCTCGAAAATCCAAGTCTTTCCTATGCCTATGATATTCCTGGTGAAAGCTCTGGCTTTCTGCACGTCCTGCTGATTTTTAACTAGCACAGCTAAAGAAACTGCAATCCCTTTCGACAGAGTCTGCACCTCCTTCACGCGCTGTTTCAGCATCTTATCAGAAAGCGAATAGCATAGCATCAGCTCAGTAAAGCCGAGCTCTTTGGCCATTTCAACGAGCTTCGTCTCGTTCCCTTTGGGAAAGACAAGGTCAAACACATAATAAGAAAAGCAGAACGGGTTTATAATGATGGGTCATAGCATATAGAATCACAAATTTGAACGCTATCTTTAGGCACCATCATTTCTTCTAAGAACAGGTGGAATTCCCGTCCATCATAATTGACATGAATACAGTTTTTGTCCTTGAACAGAACCATGTAGTCCTGATTGATGAACTCAGAGAGTGCTAATGCTAAGCTTCGCTGTGCAGTTTCTTTGTTTCGGAAGTATGTCTGAAACATTTCAACAGGAATTTCACTTATCTCGCCTTCGTAAGGAACATCGTATATTATCTCTTGCTCGAGGGTTGTAATACAACAGACCAACTCGTCTTTCATACTCTTGGGAATTACAGCAGCTTTTTATGTGTACCACTCTCCCAAGCATTATGCTTCGCGTACAGAAGATAATTGCAGATGCAGGAATATGTTCTAGAAGGAAGGCTGAACAGCTAATTAAGGACGAGAAAGTGTTTGTAAATATGAAGATTGCAACCATCGGAGACTCCGCAGATCCTGAAAAAGACGAGATTATCGTAGATGGCAACAAGTTGGAGCCTGAGAAGAAGGTTTATCTGATGCTTAACAAGCCACCAGGATTCATCACTACATCGACGGATCCGTGGGGAAGGAAATCAGTCTTAGAGCTAGTTCACGTACAGCAGCGTGTTTTTTCAGTCGGAAGACTAGACAAGGACACGACAGGCTTGATTTTCTTGACTAATGATGGAGCGTGGGCCAACAGAATCATGCATCCTCGCTATGAGGTGACTAAGGTTTACGAAGCAGAGCTCGATAAGCCATTTCAGGATAAGGATTTGGATAGGTTGAACAAAGGAGTCATGCTTGATAGGAAACTTATCAAGGCCAAAGCTAGGAGGTTGACGAAGAAAAAAGTTCAGGTGACTGTCCATACAGGATTGAACAAGGAGATTAAAAGATTGTTCAAGACGCTTGACTATTGGGTGCGAGGTCTGAAACGTGTGCAGATAGGACAAGTTAGGCTCGACGTGAAACCGGGGAAAACCAGACACTTAGTAGAATCTGAGATTGAGAAGTTCAGGTAAGCCAGTGTTCTTTAGGGAGGTTGAAGTAGATGTACATGCTGGTGAACGGCTCGTCTTTGCTTTCCTTGTCGTATGCTAGGAAATCGGCATACTCGGACATTATGATGTGTCCTCTCTTCCTATGTCCCTGGTAGACTGATCCGTCAAGCTCGAAGGCTGACATCCTGACCCCGCGAGGATCAAAATCATAGCTGGGTTTTCCATCAGCGTTTATGGCAAAGCAGAGGTGCGCCGTTGAGCGCCAGGGCCACAGCTTGACAAGGAGCTCCTTGTCGAACTTGTTGCGATGCTCCTCGAAATTTATCACTGCCTCTCTTAAGGCGGAGACTATCTCGCACCCCCTATCAGGCGAAAATTCTTCCTCGATAGTCTCTAGGAGTTTTTCGTAGTTCTTGTACTCCTTTTCATGATGTCCTTCAGGACTGCTGTCGCTCGGCGTGGCTACGAAATCGAAATCACCGTAAGGAATCACTTTAGGCGCGAACGGACCTTCAAGTTTGTTAACTAGAATCATCATGCCTGTCGCACTTTGCACGATGTCCTCTAGCCCTTGCGGCGCCATGGTGTCGGAGATGAAACTTTCCTTAAAAAGGTTTTTAAAGATTTACTAGAAAATATAGTTTAGAGTACTATTTCTCGTCAAACGTAAAAGTGGCGAAAGAGACAGAGTTCTTGTAATCATTCATCACATCTCCAGAGGTATAGTATTGCTCCAAAACGGCCTGGCTCTTTGGAAGTACGTGCAGGAGCAGCTCGATAGCACGCCATCCATCTACGTTGAGGTTATGCTCGCTCACCATTAGAGGAATGCCATACGGTTCCTGCCTCAGGATTTCCCTGAACAGATGCATGTCAAGCTCCTTGACACAGTCAGGGATATTGCTTACGCAAGGAGTGTACTTGAAGGTAGGACCATGCATGGTGAAATTCGTGCTTACGATGAAGATGACATTCCTACCTAAGTCAAGAATACACTCTTTCAGGTCGACAGCCAAGTCTTTTACATCCTGATTAGCATCAAGGAGTATTGGAAGAATCTTCACGCGCTCGGGTTCGTGTCCTGCGGCGTGCAACAAGAATGGGAGTTGGACCTCTACACTAGGGTCCGTGTCGAAGAGATCACCGTTATCGACGATGTTGCCTTTTTTGATGAGATGATTAGCAAGCTCTTGGTCCACGCGGACGTATCCTGTTGGTACCGAGAATGTCTCCAAAGTAGTGCCTGATTCAGGGGATATGTGATTCACACCTATGATGATATACACATCAGGGAGAGGAGTCTCTGAGAGCGCCTTGTATCCCCAAGCCATGCAACCTCCACACATAGCATAGGACGCGTGAGGTACGATAATACCAACAGTTTTTCTGTCCCTCGCGACAAGCGGCAGGCTGCCTGGGCCACGCTGTTCTTTGTATGTGCCGATAATCCTGTTCTTCAACAATACTGCGTCGACAGGATAGTGAGTGTGGACGCCACGTGGTTCTCTCATGGAGGTGCATCACCGAGAACATTTATATAGGTTCTTTTCGGGAGTGCCCATATGAGAGGTGAGCGTGGCCAAGTCACGATGTTCGTGATTCTCGGCATAGTTATACTGTTGGTTATAGGTCTGTTCTACCTGGTACTGGAAGGGATACGCACTGAAGAGACGATAAGGGACCAGACCCAGGACTTGATAGACACAACTAAAGCCACAACTCTCAGTGGCCAGATAGCTAACTGCTTAGATACAGTGGTGAAAGATGAGTTCAGAATTCTAGGAGATACGGGAGGATTCCCTGCTGCAGAAGGGTTTCCGAGCGCCATAGTTGGAGATCAGAAGACTAGCAGACTTATGCTGTACGGTGTGACTGCGAACAGGGATACTGCGGCGAATGGAGGGCTTAAGCCATACATGCAGGATTTTTGGTGGTCTCCAGATTATCCATATCCTGGCATAGAGATAAAAGACTCTTTGAAGGACCCCATATCCGGGAAGACATATCCTCCTTTTGTGGACGGATTCTTCGGTGACGTGAACTTCCCACCCATATGTGATCCTGAAGGGCCGAACAGCGAGGACTCCACAAGAAAATGTAGGTTTTATCCAGGACAGCCTCCTAGCACCCCTAAGACAAAGAGCACTCAGGAACTTGTAAGGCAACAGATACTGCAGAGAGTCCAGGCATGTGCTAACATCGAGGAGTTCGAGAAGACGCTAGGAAGAGATCTTAACATGGTTGGTCATCCTGATGTGGAGCTGACATTCACACATGCAGGGATTATAGTAGAGTTCGACTATCCTATAGAGGTGAACGGCCAGACCCAAAGTATCATTGAGACTGTCAGAAGGACATACGAGATAAGGTATCTCCAAGTTGCACAGTTTGCCATAGACCTGGCAAGAGCAGAATCCAGGGACATATATTTCAACCTCGAGAGGGACTATACTACTCTGCCATCATATAGGACAGGATTCTTTGTGATGAGGAATGATGTTAGGGTGGATCCCCAGAAATTTCCCAGTATGGATCCGAAGCTGGGTAAACATGCCACACTGGTCACGATAGTAGACTCTGAATCGGACATCGATGGTGCAGGTTTCACGTTCTCATTCCTAATAGAGAAGAGAAGACCTATGATGGGACTTATAGAGAATAGGATAGGGTGCACACCCCTTGCACAGATGCCTTTGCAGAAACTTCTGGATGAGGCCAGTATTGGGGCTGAAGACCCTGATGATACAAAGGTCAACATTATGTTTTGTAGAGGTAACAGCGCTGTATGGCACGCAGCAACAAATAAACCCTCGTGTCCTGAAAAGAGGACTATAATGGCTGTAGATGCAGATGGACAAATAGATTATGAAATCACAGAATGTGAGCCTTTTGATTGACCTTCTCCACGATAAGTTTATAAACAAATAGTAGGGAGAATGCCCTATGGTGGTGTATAGGTGGGTTGCGATAGTATTTTTCTTACTTGTCGTCGTAAATGGAGCTGCAGCAGTCGATTGGGGATGTTGTGTTCCTACGATAGGTGAATGCTTCAATGGAGACGTATTCAGTTCGAAATCAGACTTCGAGACTGCATGTGCATTCGAAGGAGGATCAATATCAGGGCCAGGCATTCTCAGCTCATGCGATGCAGTAATAGAGTGTACGATGGGGTGTTGCTGCCCTAATGACGATGTCTCTAACGCAGGAGCCATCAGGAATGACGAAGACCGCCTATGGCTTACACAGATATCCTGCCAGACCCAAGATGCGCAAGATCCCCAAGGTTCATATCAGTTCAGAGCTATTGAAAGCTCATGCGTGGAGACTTGTGGAGGCACAGTTATACCGCCACCCCATGGATCCCACACTGTCGAGGGATACGTGTATGACTTAGACGGAGCTCCCGTCGATGGTGCGGAAGTGGAGATTCCTGTACCTGGAGGATCTATTAGCACATTCTCAGAACCGGATGGGTTCTTCAGATTAGAGGGTGTTCCGGAAATTAACGGAAGAATCATAGTATCTCGTGATGGCTGCTACCCAACCCAGAGTGCGCCGATATTTTTTGATCGCGATTACCTAGAGATAAATGATGAGGCCGTAGAGCTTGTAATCCAATGTGGTGACTCCGGATGTGTAAGGGAACCCCCTGTCATAGCAGAGATAGGTCTAGTACAGGGCCAGAAAGCGGTCGAGATAACAGTCGAGCACAATGACATATGTCAGGACTTCATCCAGTTCGTGCCAAACAGGTGTGATGAGACTGGACAGAACTGCAATCCTCTTCCTTACACTGTATCACCTGCCATACTTGACGATGGAACGGACCTAGTTGAGGGAGAGACTTACTGTTACATCATAAGAGCCCTGTTCGCTCTTGGCGACGCGGAGGACTCTGCATCACAATGTATCACGCTAGGAAGCGATGAATGCACAGACAAGCCAGCAGGATCGTGGTGCGGTGTGGCAGACTCAGGTGAGGCAGCCATATTGAGTTGTGACGAGAGTAACATACTGCAGGAAGAGCTCTGTCAGAATGGAGAAATCTGCTCTGAAGCAGGAGGCGCACCAGTATGTATCCCATCGCCTATCTGCGAGATGTGCAATGGGCTTCTTGGCCTGTACGCACAGTTGGCTAATTTACCGCCCTTCTTCAAAATCCCCATAGGCGACTCAGATTTAGGAACGACCTGTGCAGAGGCTGAGATTAACAACCTATGTTATGTAGACGCGAAGGTTGAGGGTAGAGCCGTAACAATAGATGGATACTCATCATGTTTGGGTGTAGGCTCATGTAGCGACTATGCTCGCTTAGACACTTGTGAGGCGAATCCATGTCTAGTAGATGATCAATGTACATGGCACGAGATTAATGAGGAGCTCGGTCAAGGAATATGTCGTGGGAATGCGCAAGCGGCAGAGTGCGACGAATGCGACGATATCTATGGGTATTGCAACAGAAATCTCTGTGAGAGTATAAGCCCGACAGAATGCTATTTCGACGAGCTAGAGAACAACCTTGTCAATACCATGGGCTGTGTGCACAGAACGGATATGGCTTGCAGATATTACGACACTGAATTCGACTGTAATGGTGGGTCTGAAGGCCAGGATGCAATCTTTAACGTCCAATATGATAGCGAAAATGTGCGCTCGGGCTCCCATATCAGGACAACGAGCAGCAAAGATATCATGAGGCTTGGCACATGTACCTGGATTTCCGAGTACAGCAGGTGCATAAAAGATGCTGACATGCAGAACAACAACGAGGATGACTGCATTGAGAACGACCAGTTCTACTTTAATCCGCTGTGCGTGCAAGATGATACGCCCCCTCTGACCACATTCTTCCTTGTGAATCCTCCGATATATGGAAGGCATCAAGCAAGGACCCTTCCGTACAAAGTGGTGGATGATATGACCGCAGTGGATGACATAAACACTTACGTCTGTTATGCTAAGGCAAGCGATCCGTCATGCTATCCAAGAGATACTTTGAGCACGGTCGATTTGCCAGATAACGGAAACTACAAGCTCTACTATTACTCCGAGGATTTGAACAGTAACCTAGAGCCTGTAAAGAGCGTGGACATACGATTCACGGATTACGGGACAACAGCTCTGGAGAGTATTGATATCGTCCCGGAAGAATGAGGTGAACATGGAGAGAAAGACACTTGTAATACTTCTTGCTTGTCTCCTGCTTACCAGCTTCGCAACCGCAGAAATCGAACAGTTCAACTTCAATCGCATCAAGGTACTTGTAGAATACACAACAAACGTAGACGTGTATGAGGCAACAATAACGCCTTTGATAGGCTCTGAGAGATACGCGTTATGGCAGATGGTTCCTGAGGTAGAACAGTTCGGTGAATATTTCGAGTTCAAGGTGGTAGATCCTGACCAGGCATCAGATCCTTTCTCAAAACCTCTCGCTACAGGCGAGTACTATCTAGTGCTGTTTGCGAGAGATACAACTGGCAACCACATCTCTTCATCCTTTGAGTTCAAGATAGTTGGACTGGACTTCATTCTGATTAATCCTCCAAACGGAATCGCTCAGGGAACACCTTTCGATATAACCTGGCAGACCAGACTAGATGGTGTGGAAAAGGCTACTGCATGCAAGTATTTCTTCACGGCAGATCCTGTAACTGGAGGATTCGATGATCCGAGATGGCTCCTAACAGAAGAAGGCCTCAGTGAAACTGTTAATCATAACATCAAGGGCTTTTCACTGATGGATCAAAATGTCTATGTCATGTGCAGGGAAAGCTCAGGCAGAACCAGCTGGACAATGTTTGAGTTCGGATACGAGACTTCAGATCCTGTCTTTAAGTATGGTCCTGTGGTGATTCCCGAGATTCTGAATGATCCTAATGATCCTTACGCTAAAGTCGAGTTAGAGACCAACTTGGATACTGTCTGCTTCGTGAATGATATAATCTTCCCGGGGGAGATTGAAGCGGATACTTCTACCTACAAGACTTTGCACAGTTTCAGCAAGAGCTTCGTAGATCTTGATGATGAAGCGCAGTACCAAGAGGACGCAAATATAGTGTGTAAGAGCAAATCAGGCCGGTTCACGCCAGAGATAACAGTTACTTTTGTAGTTGATTACTTGCTGTCAGGCGATATAACTATTATCGAGCCTGACTCTGTGGCGTATACTTCTAGTTTTGATCTCATAGTGGAGCCTGGCTTCGAAGCTGATAATTGTGAGGTGAAGGTCAATGGCGGAGCTTTCGATTTAATGTCTGCAATCTCCTATCCTAGGTTCAAGACTTCATTCAGCCCGCCAGCCATCCAACTAGGAGAGAATAATTTTGAGGTTCACTGCTGGTCATCCAGTCCTATACATGAAGCGAGAATAACCTACACAGTAACAGTCTTAGATGAGCAGGACGCATGTGTTTTCGATTATGATTGTCCTCCTGGTTATGATTGTTATGGTGGTGTTTGTAAAGAGCCTACGTGGGATGAGTGTTATACCGACGCAGATTGTCCTACTGATGAGTTCTGTGATACAGATGGAATATGCAAGTTCAATGATTTCGAGTGTATGAATAGTTATCAGTGTCCGCCTAATTGGTATTGTGAGTATGGCATATGCTATGAAGGTGGTGGGGGTGGTGGTTGTTCTTATGATTATGATTGTGCTCCTGGTTGGGACTGTGTCTCAGGAACTTGTGAGGAGCCTACTTGGAAGGAGTGTTACACTGATTCCGATTGTCCTAGTGGAGAGTATTGTGAAGATAACCACTGCAAGTTCAACAACTTTGATTGCGTCACAGATACTCAATGCCCGCCTGGTTATGATTGTGTAGCTGGTTATTGCGAGGAGCCCATTATTTTAGGTTGTTTTGTGGATAGTGAGTGTCCTCCTGGGTGGAACTGTGATGCGCCTACATGTGTAGAACCGTCTTGGGAGGAGTGTTATTCTGATAGTGATTGTCCTTCGGGTGAGTTTTGTGAGGATAATGTTTGTAAGTTTAATGGTAATGAGTGTTCTTTAGATTCTCAGTGTTCTAGTGGTTGGTTTTGTGTGGCGGGTGTGTGTGTTGATGGGGGTGGTGGTGGTTGTCCTTATGATTATGATTGTCCTCCTGGTTGGGATTGTAAGGGTGGTGTTTGTGAGGCGCCGTCGTGGGAAGAATGTTTCACCGACTCTGATTGTTCGGATGATGAAATATGCGAGGGCAATATTTGCAAGTATAATGCTAACGAGTGCTCCTTCGATGCACAGTGTGCTCCTGGTTGGTATTGCGATGCTGGCACATGCTACGAAGGTGGTGATGGTGGTTGTTCTTATGATTATGATTGTCCGCCTGGTTGGGATTGTGTTTCAGGAACTTGTGAGGAGCCTACGTGGAAGGAGTGTTATTCTGATAGTGATTGTCCTAGTGGAGAGTATTGTGAAGATAACCACTGCAAGTTTAACGGTAATGAGTGTTCGTCCGATGCACAATGTCTGGCTGGCTGGTACTGTTCCGCAGGACAATGCTACGACGGCAGCGGCGGGGGAGACCAGTGCGTAAGAGATTCCGAGTGTCCTCCTGGTTGGGATTGTAATGGTGGTGTTTGTGAAGAGCCTACTTGGGACCAATGCACAACAAGCTCTGACTGTCCGACAGATGAGATATGCGTCGGAGGAGAATGCAGATTCACAGATAATGATTGTTCAATAAATGAGCAATGCGACACAGATCATATATGCGTTGAAGGCCAATGCGTGTTCGACGGTGGAGATTCAGGATGTTCTTATGATAGTGAGTGTCCTCCTGGATGGAATTGCGTATCGAGCGTGTGCGAAGAGCCATCTTACGATGAATGCTATTCTGATAGTGATTGTCCAAGTAGCGAGTATTGCGACGCAGGCATATGCAAGTTCTCAGGAGGGGGGTGCTCTTCTGACTCGGACTGTCCATCAGGACAGCAATGCGTAAACTTAGTATGTGAAGAGATATTCGAGTGTAGTTCAGTACTTGATTGTCCTTCAGGTTACTCATGCAATGGAGGATCTTGTGAGTTAGCAGGATGCTTCCTGGATAGCCAGTGTCCACCAGGTTGGAACTGCAATCCGCCTGTATGCGAGGAGCCCACTTGGGTAGAATGCTATTCTGATTCAGAGTGCTCCTCAGACGAGATATGTGTAGATAATACTTGTAGATTCACAGAAACTGAATGTTCAACTAATGCTCACTGTCCGATTGATTACATGTGCACTGAAGAGGGCGTGTGCGTGTATGATGGGGGGGATTCAGGATGTTCGTTTGATGAGCAATGTCCTCCTGGTTGGGATTGTAGTGGTGGTGTTTGTGAGGAGCCATCCTATGATGAATGCTATTCTGATAGTGATTGTCCAAGTAGTGAATATTGCGATTCGGGCGTATGTAAGTATGAGGAAGGGGGATGTTTCTCTGATGCTGAATGCCCAACAGGATATGTCTGCGAGAACCTCATATGCCAAGAGCATGTCAGTTGTTCGTTTGATGAGCAATGCCCGCCTGGTTGGCAGTGTACGAATAATGTTTGTGAGGAGCCATCCTATGACGAGTGCACTTCTGATAGTGATTGTTCAGGTGATGAATATTGTGAGGATGGTTCCTGTAAATTCGAAGCAGGGGGTTGTTCTTCCGATGCTGAATGTCCTGCAGACTACTCGTGCGCCAACAATGTGTGTCAAGAAAATGTAGAGTGCGCCTCATCCTCTGATTGTCCTAGTGGTTTTGCTTGTAGTGGTGGTGTTTGTGAGTCTGCTGGTTGTTTCTTGGATAGTGATTGTCCTCCTGGTTGGGATTGTAGTCCTCCTGCGTGTTTTGAGCCGTCTTGGGAGGAGTGTTATTCTGATAGTGATTGTCCTAGTGGTGAGTTTTGTGAGGATAACAACTGCAAGTTTAATGGTAATGAGTGTTCGATAGACGAGCACTGTCCTGTCGATTATGTGTGTTCCAACGGTCAATGCGAGCCTGAAGAACCAGTAGATACGCAGGGATGCTTCTCTGACAGTCAATGCGCGCCTGGTTGGCAGTGTACGAATAGTGTTTGTGAGGAACCATCCTATGATGAATGCACTTCGAACAGTGAGTGTCCTTCTGGAGAGTATTGTGACGATGGAACCTGCAAGTTTGATGGGGGAGGTTGCACTTCGAACAGTGATTGTCCTGCAGGGATGGTGTGCAGCAACTTAGTGTGCCAAGAAGTAGGTGGTTGCCTATTCGATAGTGAGTGTCCTCCTGGTTATGATTGTAATGGTGGTGTTTGTGAGGAGCCTACTTGGGACGAGTGTTATTCTGATAGCGACTGTGTCAGTGGCGAGTTTTGTGATGATGGCACGTGTATGTATAGTGGAGGCGGTTGTTCTTCTGATTCAGAGTGTCCTGCGGGATTCACTTGTGCGAATAATGTGTGTCAAGAGCAGGCGGAGTGTGTAACAAGCTCTGATTGTCCTAGTGGTTTTGCGTGTAGTGGTGGTGTTTGTGAGTCTGCTGGTTGTTTCTTGGATAGTGAGTGTCCTCCTGGTTGGAATTGTGATCCTCCGGCTTGTTTTGAGCCGTCTTGGGAGGAGTGTTATTCTGATAGTGATTGTCCTTCGGGTGAGTTTTGTGAGGATAATACGTGTAAGTTTAATGCTAACGAGTGCTCGATAGATGCCCATTGCCCGATAAATCACGTATGTTCCGACGGCTCTTGCAAGCCTTATAGCGATGGTGGTGATGGCGGCGATGGTTGTTCCTTTGATAGTGAGTGTCCTCCTGGTTGGCAGTGCACGAACAATGTGTGTGAAGAACCCTCATATCAGGAGTGCTTCTCCAATTCAGACTGCTCCAATGGAGAGATATGCGAAGAAGGATCGTGTGTGTTCGAGGATGGGGGCTGCGGGTCTTCGGATGAGTGTCCGACTGGTTATGTTTGTTTGAACTTGGCATGTCAGGAGGCGGATGGGTGTTCTTCTGATGGTGATTGTCCTAGTGGTTATGATTGTGTGGCTGGTTATTGTGAGGTTGTTT
>JAAOYH010000028.1 GCA_018221245.1 Candidatus Woesearchaeota archaeon | reverse complement strand
TAAGCGCAGCTCTCCTCACAATTTTAGGAATCGGACTAATCATATTATCTTTCTTCGCTAGTAGCTTGGTAGGGTTTGTTGTTGACCAGGATCCGAGCATCTTAGAGAACACAGAGCTAAGTTCAGCAACAATTAGCATCATAGCAACCTCTGTAGTTGCAGGATTGGGAGTTGTTCTGTTGCTTTTTGGCGTTCTGCATATATTTGTTGGGATGGGCCTTTGGAAACACAGGAATTGGGCGAGGATAGTTTTGTTGGTGTTTGCATGGATTGGTGTTAGCTACGCAGTAATTAGAGTGCTTTTATCGTCTCTAAATCCTTGGAGTTTGCCATTCACTATACTTGGAAGTGGCCTGAGCGCCGCAGTCCCTGCCCTGAAGATATGGCTTTTCCAGTTCAACGAGGATGTTGTGGGTTTGTTCAAGTAGCACTGGACACGCAGGGATAGTCTATTTAACTCATTCTAGACGCTTATCTTCATGCTCACGGTAAGATGTCCTGGATGCCAGCATGATATGCTCTACAGTCCTAGAGGCGCTCTGAAGACGAAAGAGTGTGTCTATTGCGGTAAACGCTTCACTGTCCACAGTAATATATTGCAATCTAGGGTGATTTGTAAAGGTAAGAGGGCAGAATTCAACACGCCGTTGTTCTAGTTCGCAACATTTGGATTTCTTCCAAGTATTTCGTAAAG
Organism: Candidatus Woesearchaeota archaeon; assembly: GCA_018221245.1. Lineage (GTDB taxonomy): Archaea > Nanobdellota > Nanobdellia > Woesearchaeales > UBA525 > UBA525. Next base: position 15,875 of record JAAOYH010000028.1, on the reverse strand, counting down.
CTTGTCGAACCGATCCACCACGCTCAGGTGATTTTGCTCTTCTTTCATATAAGAGAGTATGAATCCCCTAATCTCCTCGAGTTTCTCTATTGGGGTATACTTTAGTTGGCGTTTGAGAATGCGTTCATGTTCAATCGCCTCAATATTCCTGTCTTCTAGCTGTGCCTCGTAGCATATGCGGGCTATTCCTGAGTGGAGAGCCCTACAGGCTTTGATGTGCATGTCATCCATGTGGAGGGGGATACAGTTCTTATTGTAAATATTTCCCTTTGATTTTCTATATAGAAAATAATAAACAAATACCAAAAGCATTTAAACGTTCCCGGACTCCTGATTATAGACGAGAAACCGGTGTAATTCTAATGACCGAAAACGAGCAAAACCAGCCAACAGAAACTACTGGAACGATAATTCCTCAACCTATAGAGGAAGAACTCCAGAAATCATACCTAGATTACGCCATGAGCGTCATCGTAGGACGTGCCCTCCCAGACGTCAGGGACGGCCTGAAACCGGTCCACAGGCGCATTCTGTACGCTATGAGCGATCTCTCTCTTAAGCACAACCAATCCCATAAAAAATGCGCTCGTATTGTTGGAGAAGTACTAGGAAAATACCACCCTCACGGCGACCAGTCTGTATATGATGCTCTAGTCAGGATGGGCCAGGACTTCTCTCTAAGATATCCCTTTATAGATGGCCAAGGAAATTTTGGTTCAATCGACAACGACCCAGCAGCAGCCATGAGATATTGTGTTACGGGTGACACCATCATCCTCACGGACCAAGGAATGATGCCAATATGTTCGCTTTCTGACGAGGAAGAATGTGACATTGATATGGGCGTCCTAAGTGTAGATGGAAAATATAATCGAGCCACCAAATTTTTTGATTCAGGAATTCATAGGACTATTAAGATAAATACTTCGCTAGGTTTTAGCATCGAAGGAAGTTACAATCATCCGATGTTGGTTTGGGAACATGGACCAGATTTGCGACCTTATCTATCTTGGAAAATGCTTGATGAGATAAAGGAAGGGGATGTTGCTGTGTTGAATAGGGGACATGAACTTTTTGCCAAGCATTCATTTGCCCTTAGAGAATATTATCCTAAAAGAGGATACCGCAACGAGGTACCTCTTCCCGAAGAGATGGATGAAGAGCTTGCTTTTCTTCTAGGTGCACTTGTAAGTGAAGGATCATTCCACCAGAAACAAATTCTCTTCAACAATTCAGATATGAAGTTCTACAAAAAAGTAAAGTTGTGCGCAGAAACACTTTTCCCAGGAGTACAGCTATATGAATCGATAGTACACGGTGGCTGTAAGCAATTTAGTATCTATGAGCAAAAAGTGGTCCTGTTCCTTCAGAACATAGGATTAACTAATGTTAAATCCCATAATAAAGTGATTCCTTTCAGCGTTTTACAGTCAAAACGCGAACACGTACGTGCATTCCTAATCTCTTTGTTTGAGGGTGATGGGAGTGTTCAGGCAAAGACAGACAAGAGGCACGGCGGCCAATCAATGCAACTCTTCTATACATCAAAGAGCCGAGAACTTGTGAGGCAGTTGAAAGTGGTTCTGTTGAATTTCGGAATCGCATCGAATATAATAAATATAGATAGGAGGAATGGTTGCAACCGACTGGTCATCTCTAACCAAGACCACGTTAGCAGATTCAACAGATTTATAGGGTTTTTCTCGGATAGGAAGGGTCAAGTTCTTCTCACAGTTGAAAAGATCTCTGATAAGAGAATGAGTAAGACAGACTTCATACCTTTCCTGAACGATTATCTTAGGTTTACTTATTCTCAGAATATTTTTCACAAATATAATTTTGATAGGTATAATCGTCTAAGAGTCAACAAGAACAAAGTGCAACATCTGCTAAGCAAAGAGGACAGAAAACTAGTAGACTGGCTGTTAGACAATAATTATTTGTTCTCTCCGATTACAGCAGTTAAGCGTAATGAGAAAGGGAAGAAAGTTTATTCAGTGAAAGTCGATAGCAATTGCCATTCTTTTATCGCTAACGGGTTCATCAACCATAACACAGAAGCAAGACTCGCCAAAATATCCGATGAGATGCTTCAGGACCTGGATAAAGAGACAGTCGAGATGACGCCCAATTTCGATGACAGCCTCGAAGAGCCCACAGTCCTCCCTGCAAAAGTCCCAGGCCTCCTAATCAACGGCAGCACAGGCATCGCTGTTGGCATGGCTACGAACATCCCACCCCACAACCTGGCTGAAGTAGCACAAGCAACCATCAAAATCATAGAGGACCCTGAAGTCCCGCTGCAAGAGATTCTTCAGGTAATGCCTGGTCCAGACTTCCCAACTGGAGGAACCATCCAAGGCATCTCAGGCATTCACTCATACTACAGCACAGGAAGAGGAAGACTCCGTGTAAAAGCAGTCATGTCCAAAGAGACTACCAAGAAGGGCAAGAACAGAATAATCATCACAGAGATACCTTACATGGTCAACAAAGCAGACCTGATCAAGGAGGTCGCTCGTTCGGTGAAAGACAAGAGGGTTGAAGGCATCTCAGATATTTTTGACGAGTCCGACAGAAAGGGCATGCGCATAGTCATTGAGCTCAAGAGGGACGCTAACTCTGAGATTGTAGAGAACCAATTACTCCACCACACACGCATGATTGTCACGATAGGGGTCATAATGCTCGCAATTGTGGATGGTCAGCCCAAAGTCATGGGTATCAAGGAAGTACTAGATCACTTCATACTCCACAGAAGAATCATAGTTAGGAAACGCGCAGAGTACAACCTCAAGAAAGCAGAGGATAAGGCGCACATTCTAGAGGGATTAGTGAAGGCCTTGGATAATATCGACGCTATAGTTGAGAAACTCAAGAAAGCCAAGAGCGCCAGTGAAGGACGCGAAGCCTTGATGACTGGATACAATCTCTCGGAGAAACAGGCGAACGCAATACTGGAGATGAAGCTCTCTCGTCTCACAGGTCTGGAGCAGGACAAGATTAGAACAGACCTTCTAGAGACGCACGATCTGATTATGCGTCTCAAGCAAATCCTAAGTTCAGAGCAGAATATCCTGGATATAATCAAGGAAGAGCTGCAGTCACTGATAGAGACTTACGGAGATGCCAGAAAGACCAGGATAGATGAGAGCGCAGAAGAGGACATTGACCTAGAAGACTTGATTGATCCTGAAGATGTGGTAATCACGATAAGCAAAGAAGGCTATTGCAAGCGACTCCCTGTCGACACTTACAGAGCACAGCACCGTGGTGGCAAGGGAATCATAGGAACTACAACCAAGGATGAGGATTTCGTAAGGCACCTTTTCATTGCAAACACGCACACCTGGCTGATGATATTCACCGACAAGGGCAAGGTCTACTGGAAGAAGGCGTACAACATACCTGAAGGTAGCAGAACGAGTAAGGGCAAGCCGATAATCAACATAATCAATGTGGAGCAGGACGAGCATGTACGCGCAGTCTTCCCAGTAAAAGAGTTCACAGATGACAAGTATCTGTTCTTTGTAACAAGAAAGGGTACCGTGAAGAAGACAGTTCTCTCAGCTTATGGAAACATTCGCCAGACAGGCATCAAAGCAATCAACCTCGATGAGGATGACAACCTGATGGATGTTCTTTTAACGACTGGTGAATCCACTATAATGATAGCAACAAGAAGAGGAATGGCAATCAAGTTCTCTGGAACGAATGTTCGCCCTATGGGTAGAGTAAGCAGAGGCGTAAGAGGAATCAGACTCGCAAAAGATGATCGTGTAGTAGATTCTCTGGTTGTCAAGGATGATTGCATGATAATGTCAATAACCGTTAACGGTTACGGCAAACGCACAAACCCTGCTGACTACCGCTTAATCAACCGAGGAGGAAAGGGAGTCAGAAACATAATCACAGGTCCTAGAAACGGAAAGGTAGCAGCGGTTAAGGCCGTTAGAGAGGACCAGGACATAATGGTCATAACAAGGAAAGGCATCACGATAAGAACACCTGTTTTAGGCATCCGTGTCATCGGCAGAAACACCAAAGGTGTCAAGATTATGAACCTCAAGGATGAAGACAAGGTCATCACATGCACGATAGTATCGAAAGAGGAGGATGATCCTATTCCTGATGAGGAAGACAAACCTCCAGAGAAACCACAAGAGAAGATAGTTGCCCCGATTGTTCCTCCAGTTGTTGAACCTGAGAATATTCCGCAGGAGCCCACTATAGAGACTCCAACTGAAGAGTCAGTTCCAGAAGCTCCTCAGCCTGTCCAAGAGATACCTCCTGAAAAACCTGTTGTAGAACCAGTCCAGGAAGAAACAATTCCTGAACAGGAGCCTGAAGAAGAAACCACGCCCGATCAGGACGAGATGTCAGATATAAAAGACATACTTGGGCAGCTGCGTCAATAGAATTCTTTAGGGTTGTCAACAATATCTCTTAGAGTTGTACCGTTCGTCAAGTGTTTACAGACCTGTCTGTAACCGACACCCCTTGTGAAAGGAGAGAATTGGCTAGCGATTATCTTTCTCATTGCAGGGTATATGTACTTACCACCATTACGCTTTGTAGATGCATTGATGCAAGTGTTGATACCACAAATTTGTGCGAAACCTTCATTGAATTCAAGAGGGATATCTGTGTAGATATCTGGATGCGCCTGGAACAGGGCAGCGCGTCCTAGCTCATGAGCTATGTAGAAGAGCATCCAAGGACGAGTGTGCTCGAACTTAGGAGATATTCGAATACTCCCAGGCACTCCTGCGTGATGTGCAAAAGAAAATACTTCTGTTTTTGTGAAAGGATTTGTATCAGAATAATGCGCGGATGTGTCGAGATTAGGTTTGTCTACATAAATACCCTGATGGTGCTCTAATAGTTCTATAGCTTCCAAAATGACAACGTTCCCCATCTCCCTATTAACGTCGCTAAAATCTTTCATACCGACGGGATTGCACTAACGTATATAAACCTGCTAGACGTTCTGCAGGGTATGGCACGGAGGGTACGTTGGGAGTATATTATCTTAGCTGTGCTTCTCGTAGCGTTATTCTGGGTAAGGATGGAAATATCTGCAGGTACCGAGAGCCTAAGCTACGACTCCTATCTAGTCCTAAGATCTGTAAACAGTATTCATGAGACTGGAAGCCATCTGGCAGAAGATTCTTTGAGTGTTCTATCTCCCGCAAGAGTTCGCACGCCAGTTTTTGACTATATTCTTGCTGCACTGACACTCATCACGCCGGCGATGTACAAGATACTTCCAAACCTATTCATGGTGCTGCTGCTCATACCTGTATATTTCCTTGCACGACAGATAACCAAATCTCCTGCTGCTTCCCTGATAAGTGTAGTGCTTGCAGGAACTGGAGAGTTCATTTTCTCTAGTTATCTGAACACGCCTAGCGCCACTCCTCTGGCTGCCATACTTTTATTGGCTATAATAGCGATGCTCGGGGATCCTGCGAAGTATCTAGAATGGATAATTGCACTGACTTTGCTGCTGACTTTCTTACATCCACTGATCTTTTTGGTGGTTCTCTCTCTTCTTGTAATCATATTGCTGCTGAAACTAGAGGGTTTCGGAATGGATTCTAGAATAAACGAATTGTTCTTCTTCACCCTCTTGATTGCGATATGGTTTTACGTTCTTATCTACAAAAATGCGCTGTTTGCAGATGGATTACGTCTGATATGGCAGAACCTCCCTGTGCAATACGCTGCCAGTAGGTTCGAGAGCGTTACTTTGCTGTCCGCATTGTATGGCATGGGTGTAATCACGTTCCTCTTTGGCATCCTGGGAGCATATCATGTTTTATTTGAGAGCAGAATGAAAGCATCTTTCGGAGTTGTGGGAGCTTCCTTTGCGATTGGTGTGGCCATGCTTCTGAGGTTGGTGGAGTTCCGCATAGGAATGCTGCTGCTCACTGCTCTTCTAAGCATCTTAGCAGGATATGGCCTCCTAGTATCAACTAGATATTTGCGCAAGACCAAGCTTCCCTGGGCAGTATACCCTTTCGGAATTTTTGTGGTTTTTCTATTCGTGTTCACTGCTCTTCTGCCTGCACTCTCGGCCGCAAATAACCAGATAATGCAGGCACCTTCTGCAGACGATGTCACAGCTTTTAGAGCATTAAAATCAATGGTGCCTCAGAATGCAGTTGTGCTGACAACAGTACGAGAAGCATGGGCGGTCCAGTACTTCAGCCAACGAAGAACTCTTGCTGACGCGGATTTTCTTCTAGTTAGTAATGCTGATGAGCTAGTCTCTGATACCCATGCAGTATACACGGGCAGATTCACCACAGGAGTAGTTGATAAGTCTGAGAAATGGGAGTTCTCACACATACTTTTCTCGGGAGATGCTGCACGTCAATATGATAGGGTAGGGATACAGATTACCGATGAGGTATGCTTGCCTAGTAAGAGTCTTTCTGTCAGAGCCAAGGTGTACACAGTTGCTTGTAGAGGTGTTGAAAAATGAACACCAGAAAGCTTCAGAGGTTCGCCAATAGATACGGAATTTTTATCATCCTGGCGTTGTGTTTAATCGCGTTCCTAATTCCTCTGCTTGTTAGGTTTGCCCAAGGTGCACCTATAACCCCTAGGGCCGAGAGCTATACGTTCCTAAGACAGGCTGACCTTTTGCTTGAGGGTGATATATATGATGCTCTCAAGGGAGTGCGTTCGTTCCAGACGCCTCATACTGTATTGCTAGCGGGAATGGAGTTCCTGGGAGCAGCATGGTTGCTTCCAGTGTTGATAGGGATGTTATTCATCATCTTGCTAGATAGATACCTCAAGACACTATTGAGACATTCTTTCGTTAGAATGATAGCAGTGATAGCTACGATTCTATCACCTGTCACAATCCTATTTGCTACTAGCCACAACCCTTGGTTGTTATGTCTGACGTTCATATCAGGTGCACTATTGGCTTTCAAGAAGCATCGTATACTCGGTGCTCTGCTATTGTGGTTGGCAATCATCACGGCACCTGTGCTTGGAATGCTTTGCGCGGGATGTATTTTCGTATATTCCTTGGCTAGACGTTCTTACCGTCAGCTCGTCGCGGTAGTGGTGGTAGGAATAATAGCAATGGTCTGGTATTGGGCTTGGATAGGATCGTTCACATGGGCTCCGTTGCTGGCCAAACTAACACTCAACCCCCATATATTCTTTGAACTAGGAGAGGATATGGGTGTGAGCATATTCTTCATAATCCTCGCTGGATACGGACTTTTCTCTTCCCAGCTAAGAAAGAAACAATTGGCTGTTGCCTACCTGTTCGTTGCTGTACTTATCGCCATGATATTCAAGATATTTACGCCAATATTGACTGTTGCGTTATCTGTACTGATAGGATATGCTGTGGCTGACCTTGCCATAAGAAAATGGGATCTCGACATCCTGAGGCAAGCATCTTTATCGTTGATTTTCTGTATAGGACTCTTCCTGTGCATCATCCTAATACGCGACAGGATAGATGATATTCCTGATGCTGAGTTCGTGGAGTCGATGAGATTCATGCAACTGCAACGTCATGATGGGGCAATTCTATCTGATCCTACATATGCTCCTATGATAGAGTACTTCAGCGGAAGACGCGCAACCCTATCTGAAAATTCTGAACAGGAGGATTTAGAACAGGCACTCTATTCCAGAACAGCTGAACCCGTGTACGATTATCTTGAACTTACAGGGACTGCTTACATCTTCATGACTGATGAAATGGTCAATGCGAGATATTCCAGGAGTGATGAGGGGCTGCTCTTTGTCCTTCCAAACACGCAGAGATTTGTTCTGATACGGGAAAAAGATAAGAGTGATTTATGGTACTATATTCCTAGGCAACAAGGATGATTATTTTCTTTTTTTTATCAAATCGCCTATTGTCATGCTTGGAGAATCGTCATGATCTAACTCTACTTGTCGCACCTTCTCTTTCTTTATGAGTGTAACTCCTAAGTGTTGTTCGAGTATTCTGGCGGTTGTCAGATCAGGCTTCGCGCTTCCTGATTCGTAGTGGTTGTATGCTGAGAGCTTAATTCTCATCTTGGCGGCAAGCTTTGCCTGATCAATTCCAAGCTGTTCTCGTTTCTGTTTAAGGATGGCGGGTGTGCCGTCTCTTACAATCTCAATCACTTCCGGTTCCTTGATTTGTCTGTGAGAACGGGGTTTTAGCACAGGTGTCTGATTCAATGGTCTGATGAATGTGCCGAATTTTGAACAGTCCTTGCAGACAGTCATTTCAACACCTTCTATTTTCACGACAGAGACTATCTCCTTGTTGTCGCACATGTCGCAACTCATCATGCACCTCTGAAGAGCAGAATGCTCATAGGCCTTTTTCCCATAGAGATTTCGTGGCGTTCTATCTCTTTCAAGCCATAAGAGGTGGCTGCAGGTAATAATTCTTCCGGCTTCTCGGTTATGCAAGTCATGACTCCGTCTTTTTTCAGCACGTGAGCCACCTGGTTCATGAGATTGTCAATTCCTTTAGATGCTTTCTTCGGGTTCAAGGCCTTTCCACTTGTTAGAGGATATGATAGAACCCTGTCCACACTCCCTTTCTCTAGCTTTAGATCCATCCAGTCGACGGCTACCTTTGTGCTGTGGATTATCTTATTGACTCCTGCAAGCTTGCTATTTATCCTGATTGCCTTAGTCTCTCTTAGGTCGTTTGCGAAGGCAGTCAGCTTTTCTGGTGTGGATTCTGAGTCCTCTTTCCAATTATTTGGGATGTCACGATCATGTTTTCTAGGGCTGGTGTTTGAAAGTTTCAGAGCAGTCTCTATTATTAGGGTGCCGTCGTCAGCCAAAGGATCCAGGATGGTTTCGCCCTTTTTTGCACCGCTGTATATTGCTGCAGAGGCAGCTACGGTCGACTTGAGGCTTCTTCTGCTGAGCATTATTCTCCAGTCTCGCTTGGAAAGATCCTTTCCAAGAATATCGACGCAGATGTCTATTTTTTTTCTGGCTATTGCTGTGATTGTGATATCTGGTCTATCCAATTTGACAGGAAGCTTTGTCTTCTTGTGGATCCAGGCGCCGACGCCCTCTGCAATCTCCTGACTCATCAATCCAGAATCTAGTGGTTCGCCTCGCGCCTTGAAGTTTTTCCCTTCTAGGAAAGAGACATCCAATGTTCCTTTGTCCAGATTGTCTAGGTTGGGAGCACTACCGATGTGGATTAGCACTCTTAAAGCCACTTGAGACCTATAGACCACTTTATGCGCGTCATCAATGCTCATTTCGGATTCCACTACATAGGGGGTTATGCTACTCTTTACACCAAGAAGTTCCGTCAATTCGGATGCACAGGCTTTTTCGCAGCCCTTATCTGTGATTATGAGTACCTTGACCATAAATTGGTGTCACCTATATGGTATAAATGCTTGTCGAGAGAAAGCTTATAAAGAAGCGGGTTTGCCTGCCTGCATGGTGGTGCAGGAGCAGGGGAGCTGGTTCTCTTCGGCAAATAAGCATATCCACAGTTGCGAGGATCTTCTCGCTCTGGCAGCCCTAACAGGTCAAAGACGTTTCATTCCTCATATATTGACTCATGCGGCAGAGGCCATCAGAATAGCGCATGATTCTCTGGGTTCCGCGCGGGTCTCATCTAGCGAGGATGCATTGTCTTCACTGAAGGATATAGAGAAGATTCTCATTAAGTACCGCTCTGCAAGCACTGTTTTCATGAGGGGAGAGAAGTTAGTCACTGCAGACGAGAGTTTTTCGGACCTCCAGGCAACAGATATAAAGGATGCAGAGAAGTTTGTCATAATGGCAAAGAAATTTGTGTTTGATGCGGGAAAACATGTAGTTCTTGAGGTGACTAACTGATGGTCATGGAAAAAATGAACGAAGCCCTAGAGGAGCTCAAGAGGGTGGATCATCTTATCTATGTTTCATTGAAATATACTCGCACGGTAGATATTATAATCAACATCTTGAACAGGATGGTAGACGCATACTCCTTGATTATAGGGGCTCTGCTCCTCCATGCTGAGGAGAATGACAAACTCTCGCTATTTCCTGAGAGTGCCATAGAGCAAGCGAACTCTGTAAGGAGTATCTATCAGGAAGACGATCTTATATTGGACAACATGGGGTTGTACCTTCTTTTGAGAAAGCTTTTGCGCGCCCGATATGTTGGTCGTGAGAATGAGTACAGGCGTCATGTGACTATGAAAACTATTATTGAGGGTAGAGAGGAGATAGTAAACATAGACATCATCACGAACTATTACCTCTTTCAGCGTGAATTCATAGTTCATGTAAAGAATATCATTGATGGTAATGTTGAGATGACTCTCCATGAACAGAACGCAGGAGTTCCTCCCGAGCCCGCTTGGATGAAAGAGGAAGAAGAGAAGATTCCTGATGAAGAACTTCTAGAGGCCCAGAAACCTAAAACCTTATCGATAAACACACCTCCTGTAAGACAGCAGGTTAAGGTCAGGCCAATCAATTCAGCACCTCGAAAGAGGACGCCCAGACCGAAAAAATACAAGATTCAGATACCTAAAGAGCCTAATCCTATACTTAGACCGCCATACGAGCACGATCCGAAGTTCAATATAGAGTTAAGAAAGAAACTCGAGATGGAAGCGAAGAAAAAACTAGCAGCTGAGAAGAGAGCCAATAGGCCCAAGAAGAAAGTTTCTAAGAAGAAGCCGGTGAAAAAGTCTAAGAAGAAGGTTGTGAAGAAGAAGGTCAAGAAGAAACCCGTTAAGAAGAAGGTGGCTAAGAAGTCTGTTAAGAAGAAAGTTTCTAAGAAGAAGGTGGTGAAAAAGTCTAAGAAGAAAGTTTCTAAGAAGAAGGTGGCTAAGAAGTCTGTTAAGAAGAAAGTTTCTAAGAAGAAGGTGGCTAAGAAGTCTGTTAAGAAGAAAGTTCCTAAGAAGAAAGTTTCTAAGAAGAAGTCTGTTAAGAAGGTCAAGAAGAAGGCAGTGAAGAAGGTTGTGAAGAAGAAGCCTGCCAAGAAGATTAAGGGAGTTCTAAAGAAAGTAGTTAGAAGACTCAGGAAGTAAAGTAAGGCACGTGTTCTGCCATCGCCCATATCCCTTGAGCTATATCATTAGTAACTATAGAATGTGAAGCTGGTCTGACAATCCACTTCTCGTTCAGTTTGGGATTCGCGAAGACAATTGTCAAATCTTTGTGTCCACTGAACTTTTTCCATTGATCCAGCAGTGTTTTCACGTTCTCTCTAGTGTGGAGAGTTGCAATGAGTGTTTGTCCTTTTATCTTTGGGAGGGTAAGGTTATCGAGCACATAACCAGTAACTTTTCTGTCAGAGTACGAGATTTTGAGATGGTCGCCATCTTGCTCAATACTCTCTAACTTCCGCTCAAGAATATCCTTATGCTTGATGTAGATAGTAAACCAATCACTTAGCAGCACGGGTCACCCTCCAGTGAGCGATATAGGGTATGGCAAGACCTATTCCCAGACCCGCAGAGAGGATGGCTGGATTTGCCTTGACCCCATAGGTGCTGAAAGGAGCTTGCATGAGAACCATGAGCATGAATACTATTCCGCAGCCAGCAAGAATCAAGAGAACCGCACCTACATGGTGATGTGCGCCAAGAGGGAGGTCGTGTGCGACGTGCACAAAAAGCAAACCCAGACACGAGCCTATAACAAAGAGCATAACTGCCCCGAGTAGTGTACCACCCAATAGAATAACTGGAAGAAGTTCTATAACAAACGCTAGCACGCCTGATGCCAGTACTATGACTGTGAGCCAAAAGACAGCTCTTTGCAGGGATACAGTGCCTGGATGATTCTTCTCCGCTTTCGCAAATATCTTTCTGGCGTGGTCTATCTCTTTCTTAGTCCAGCCCATAGCCTTCAGACGGGTTTCGTTCATGAAACAGTCCCCGCCGGACGCATTTAAGAGCTTTTCGACGCTATATCAAAACAACCTTTTTATACTCCTGAGCCGGAGGTACGATATGAGACCGAAACTAGTGTGGTGGTGGCTCCTAAGCCTTCTCCTGATTACTGCGCTTGTTGGACTGGTATATGATACCAAAGATATGCTTGCGGCCGAGCTCATAGTGATGATCGCATATGCATTCTATCTTCTCAGCCCCACAGGTATAATGTTGGGCACGGTCCATAAAGGTCTTGATGCACTCACCGTTTTTGGATTCCTGCTTTCGAGCTGGTATGTCATAGGTGATGTGTTTTTTGGTACGGAAGAGGCGCTTCTCTTAGTGATTGGCGTAGTGATACTTGCTATAAGCTCTTTTATGATGGTGAGAATGGTGAAGCCTAGAACAGGTATGTATGGGGTGTTTTCCCGTGCACGTAGGCAGCCAAGACCAAATCCTGCCGTCTTGTTTATTCTACTTATTGCGATGTTCACAGTATTCTTCAGGCAAGAGCTATCGCGTTCACTCTTCTTGACATTGTACCCGTTTACTCTTGTCTTGTTCTCAATTCCCTGTCTGTGGTGGCTTGCGGCAAGGACGGACAGGTTCGGAATGAGACAAGCACAGGTGGCCAAGAGGATGATGCAACTAGCACTGGAGTTCAGAAAGTTGTTCTTCAATAAAAGAACGGTTCTCCTGGGGATATCTGGTCTTCTGATATTCTATTTCTCATTCGACATTTTTGCGAGTTTGTTGCTTGCTTTCCCTGCAATCTTATCTATCAAAGTTCCTCTGGATTTCGCAGCAGCGATGCTCTCTTGGTGGGGGTCCTTGGTGATTTACTTGATACCTCTCTATATGTGGTTCAAGATTTTTCAGATTAGGATTACGGGACGCCACGTACATCTTCCGGATTGGAGCAGAGCCATGATCAGTGCGTCATACGCAGGAATGGCTTTCTTAGTATTGTTCCCTGTTCTAGCTTATGCACGCACCCCTGAGATGTGGGATATGCTTCTGTTGACAGTCCATCAAGGCATAGGAATAAGACCTCCCGAGGCTGCACTAATAGCAGCAGGAATTTTCTTTGTCCTGGCGTCGATAGTCGGGGGTCTTGATCACTACCTTCGCAGGATTATGATGGTCGGACCATTCTTTGCAGGTACAGTTCTTCTAGGGATGTATATTTTTGCGTACTTCTACGGACAGTTCGTACAGCATCTTGGGAAGATATTGAGTCTGGCTATACAGATGGAGTATGCAGCAGCGATGGTATTCCTATTGTTCTTCTTAGTCAACGCTTTCTTCTACGTGGCGGGCTTCCTGAGTTTTCTGTATGAAGTTGGCAGAGACTGATTACTCTGCAGTACCGGGGAAATGTATAAAAACCCTCGACGGACTGAAAGAGGGTGTTGCAACACGAGGTGACAGGCAGTGAGCGAGACCGCTCGCTCTTCCAGCAGGAGCTATCTAAGCGTGAGCTGCATGCGCACAAGGCATTTTTGGAAGATGATAAGGTTCTTCCTCCTGTCTTCGAGCCACTTGTTGAGATGGAGGTGAAGAACGAGAAGATAGCCCGTTCTTTCGCGCATGTAGAAGACCTCCACGTACTGCAGACCAAGTCCAGGACGTCAGATCCTCCCAGAGACAAAAGAGTGGCGGTGATGTTCTCTGGTGGACCGGCTGCAGGAGGACACAATGTTCTCTTTGGGATACAAGACGCGCTCGGGAAGCATAACACACTTCTAGGAGCGAAGGGTGGCCCCGGTGGATTCTTACAGGGGGATCTCTTTGAGATAGAGGATCTTTCTAAGGTAAAAAACCAGGGTGGTTTCGACTTCCTTGGGACAGACAGGACCAAGATCAAGAATAAAGGACTTCTCGAACAAGCAAGAAGGGTATGCTGGAAACACAAATTGGACGCGGTAATCATTGTGGGTGGAGACGATTCGAACACAAATGCAGCAATCCTGGCAGAGTATCTTTATCAGGACGGGATAAGCGTCATTGGAGTGCCGAAGACGATGGATGGCGATCTCCAGGCAGGCGAATACCTTCCTATTCCTTTCGGCTTTGATACGGCCACCAAGGTGTATGGTGAGCTAGTAGGAAATCTATTGAGGGATACGACCTCCTCCAAGAAATATTGGCATGTCGTCAGGCTCATGGGACGAGATGCTAGCCATGTTACTCTAGAAGTGGCTCTTCAAACCAAGCCCCAGGTGGCGCTGATATCTGAAGAGATTCAGCATAGGAGGAGGACGCTACAGGGAATAGTGGATGAGATGGCCCATGGAATAATCAAGAGAGCCAGCCACGGGAAGCCTTACGGACTCATACTAATTCCTGAAGGTCTCCTGGAGTTCATTCCGGAACTCAAAGGAATGATGGATGACGTATCTACTGTGATGAAAAAGGATGCGAAGATACTGCTCGACAGAAACCTAGAGTATCGCAGGAAACACATACAGAAGCATCTCAAGGGAAAGAGCAGAAAAGTTTATTCTGGATTACCTTATCGTGTCCAGGAGATGATGACGCTCTCAAGAGATGATCATGGGAACCTTAGAGTGTCCCAAATCCCGACGGAGGAGCTTATTGTAGAGATGCTCATTGAGAGGATTAACAAGCTAGCACCGGGACTCCCTCTTAAGACTGTCACCCATTTTTTCGGGTACGAAGGAAGATGTGGCCCACCCAGCGTTTTTGATGCGTGGCTTGGCTATAACCTAGGTCTTACCGCAGGTAGTCTGGTTCTTGACGGGCGCACAGGATATATGTCTGCATTCGGGGATTTCGATAAGGGAGGGCGGCCATATGCAGTACCTCTCGTGGGGCTTGTGGATATCGAGGAACGGTCGGGAAATAAGGAGTTCGTAATCAAGAAGACAAAAGTGACTATGGCTGATAAAGCATTCAGGTACTTTTGCTCCAGGAGAACCAGCTGGTTGGAGCATGATTGCGGTGCAAATCCAGGACCTAGGCAATATGAGGGCAAGACCGCGAACCAGCTGCCAATCACTGTAGCACTCAATAAGGGTTATAAGGGACCTTTCTTCAAGCTGTGAGATGACAGTCGTCTGGAACAAAGTGAAGCTTCTTCTGGTGGATCTGGATAACACTCTCTGCGATTCGTTCCACACTCTGAGCAAACCCCAATGGACATTTGTTGAGAAAAAGCTTAGAGAGAAGGGGTGGGATGACTGTGCGGATAAGATGAATGAAAATTTTGGGAGTCAGGGATTCTTAAAGACTCTCAAATCGTGCGGAATTGAGGAATACAAGATTAGATACGCAATCAGGCAATATGATAAGGCAGATATATCGAAACTGGAGCTTTTTCATGATGCCCATCATATCATGGACTTGGATATTCCCACGATTCTCATAACCAGAGGCGAGCCTTCTTTGCAGAAAAGAAAGATTAAGCATCTGGGCATAAAGAAACACTTCGAAGAGATTGTTATAGTAGATACTTTCGGCAACAAAGGAGAAGAGTTTGAGAAGATCAGGAAAAAGAAAGGTCTCAAGGCATCTGAGATACTTGTGATAGGAGATAGAATGGAGGAAGAGATAGCTCAGGGGAAGAGACTAGGATATCCTGTTGTGCTAGTTAGAAGGCCTGGCTGGCCTGTGAAGCATATTAAGCTAAAGCCAGATATTTCAGTCAGGACCCTGAAGACAATAGCTCGTCACCTCAAACGTTAAAAGACGTCACGTTTTCTCACCACTATGGAACTTACAAGTCTTGATGTCAGGTATGTCGCAAGGGAGCTTGCTACCATGGAGGGTGCAAAGGTAGAGAAAGTCTTCCAGAGCAAGACTGACAGGAAGGATATACTGCTGGTACTCTATCAAAAGGAGAGGCCAAAGCTGTATCTCAGGATGGTGCCAGGGATGGTCTGTCTTCAGGAGGAGAAACCAGCTTATCCTCAAGTGCCGCCAGCGTTCGCGATGTTCTTAAGGAAGTACATGAAGAGTGCGCGC
>JAAOYH010000027.1 GCA_018221245.1 Candidatus Woesearchaeota archaeon | reverse complement strand
GTCGGCTCTTCCTATCCTGGCCGTGCAGAAGCGGCCAAGGGTGGGGGTGTTCACCCATTAAAAGGGATCGTGAGCTGGGTTCACAACGCTGCGAGGCAGTTGGTATGATATCTACTGGACCTGTTTATTGTCTGAGGGGAAGGATCATTTAGTACGAGAGGAACGATGACCCCACGCCTCTGGTCGACCGGTTGTCTGATAAGGCACGCCGGGCAGCTACGCGTGAAGGGATAAGCACTGAATGCATCTAAGTGCGAAGCCCACCTCGAAAAGAGACATTAGGACACCGATAGAAGATCGGTTTGATGGGGCAGGGGTGTAAGACGGAAGGCAACGACCGTTTCAGCCCGCTGCTACCAACAGTCTGTATTTTATTTTTTTCCAACCTCAAGGTCGCTTCCTTGTATGGCTCATTTTTTTTTATCTATCTTTTAATAGCGAGAGCTATCATGTGGATTATTCTCTATTCAGAAGAAATTGACTAGTGATACTCTCTTTGAAGATTTGTAGGCGTTATCTCTATGAAATTGAATTTGTCTGTGCGAGTATTTTTGTTGAATTCATAGATGTTGTCCTTGAACGATTCAGTTACTTCCGGGTTTGGGGATCCGCAACTTTCAAATCCTGCGAAGGCATGTGCTGCTCCATATACTAGAATGCTGTCTCTTTTTTGTACGTGATCTATCAACCTGATTGCGAGGTCCTCTCTATCATCATATAGGTATTCAACTGTAGGATTCCTTACGCCTTTATTTACGGACTCTTGTGTTGCAGCGGGGTGAATATTGACTATTCCTTTCATTCCTGCGACAAGTGCACTCCCTGGAAGGTACGGGAACATTTTTTCGTCAACGTGGGCGTCCCGCCTCATCTCTGCGATTGTGGTGTTGTATAGGTATTCAGGAGTATAGGTTTCTTGTGGTCGAGTGTTGTACCTGAACTTTCCAGGAGTTCCTGGAACTAATTTTAGGGGGTTGTAGTCCATAGAGGTTGCGTGGATTCCCTCTGAAAAGACATCTGAAATTCCTTTTGATGCGAGATAGGATATTCCCTTAAAGATATCCTCTTGTATAATGTTGGCCGATTTGTATCCTTCTATGACTCCTTTGTCTAATATTTCGAAAGCCTGATTAAGCAATCGTTGAGACACGTAATGCTGCTGCCTAAACATCCAGATGTTTCTCGTGGCGCCTTCTGTCTCGCAGACTCTTACGTTTGCCACATATGGCTGCTTCCTGAGTTCTTCTGCGACAGAAGAGATGTCTGTGCTAGGCTTTTGCTCGCATGCACCCATAAGTAGACTGGCTGCCAACACCGCAGTGCTTAGCGTCTTTTTCATATATAAAGGGACAAATAATGTATTTATAAGCATTTTTACAGTATTCTGTCGTAAGGATTCCGATTTTCCCCGTCTCTGCTTCGGGGTTTTTGTACGAACCTATGTCAATGATGTGTGGGTTGTTAGTTCATGAACTATGCATTCCTGCTGGATTTCTTTCCTCTCGTGGAGGAAATATCTTATGAGAACGCCGTGCTAGGTTCTGTCTTGCAGGTTACTGCTCTCGATGCTCTCGAGGATCCTGAAATGGAGAAAAGATTGATGGTTTTACTGAAACTGGCAGGGGATCTGGGTTATGCTTCGCCAGAAGTAGTGGCATTCCTTATTCGAAGGATAGGCCTTCTTCCACAGCGGCAGGAGTGACTTCTAGAAGGGAGAATTTGCTGCCGAAAGGCACTCTGTTGTTCCTAGCTATATTGTCATCGTATGACTTTGTATGGGGTTCATCTGGTGAATTACAACTCTTGGGGCCACCGAACGCATGAGCCGCTCCGTAAATCAGTGGGCTGTGAGTGTGTTTTGCTTTTCTGATGTAGTTGATGGCCATGTTTTCTCTGAAATCCAAGGCGAATTCAGAGCTCTTATCTGCGTAGTGCATGGAGTAATACGTTACAGGATCGTGTGTGTGATGGAGTTGTATCTTATCTTCTATGAAAGCTAATTTGTGTGCTCCGGGTATGAATTTGTAAGACTCGTCAAGATCTTTGATGCTTTTTTTAGTCTTGGTGTATGATTCCAATGCTTCCCCTTCAATTATGCCTGCGTCAAACAAGTCTTTAAGCATCATACGGTAGGTGAGCGAGAAGAATTTCTTTGCATAATCAGGATACCTTTTGTCGAACAGTCCTTCTACTGCCTCTTCTACCCAGAAATCTCTCAAGTTGTGTTTGACTCCCAGAGTATCAATTATGTTGTAGATCTGTGATTGGACTTTGTTGATGTGATTATAGACTATTTTGTTCTTTTCTCGCTCTT
Organism: Candidatus Woesearchaeota archaeon; assembly: GCA_018221245.1. Lineage (GTDB taxonomy): Archaea > Nanobdellota > Nanobdellia > Woesearchaeales > UBA525 > UBA525. The sequence continues at coordinate 36,691 of JAAOYH010000027.1, read as the reverse complement.
TCCTAATCATTTCTCTTGCTGTTGGAGCATCTGTGAAGAGAAGCAGTATGCCAGCGGGGGCTATGTAATGCGCCTGTCGGATATGGATGATTGTTCTGTTAGCTCCTGGTACTTCGCACAATCTTGTGTGGTGCACTTCAGGCATGGCTTCAAGTGTTGCTTGGATATCTCTGAGCTCTCTATTTACAGCATTAGGTGTGGTGCGGGGCATGCTGGCACAGCCCATCATCAGAGTGCATAATCCTGCACTCAAGAGATTTCTCAGATTATTTCTCATAATTAGGAAACTCGATAGCCAATATCTCAACACGTTCTACATCTCTGAGATTCATTATACAGCCATACGATTCTTTAGAGTTGTTCTTTACGAAGCATATGTTGTATGTGGGCACTCCCTCTGAATCTGGTCTTTTGAACGATTTCTTAGTATCTATGTGATATCCTCCTTTTGGGAAAGAAAGTTCAAGGTCGTATCCTTGGATATCACACGCCATTTGGCTGAGCATCTCGTTGAATTCTTCAGGTCTATCAAGCTCTTTGTCTAAAAGGTCTGAAATGTCCATACCGTCGGGAGCGTAGCTCAAGTTATAAGTGTTTGCGAGGACTTATAAATCAAATAATTCTCACCATATCATGCGCTTGTTCATCCCTAAAGGAAGCGAATCGATCTCAGGTGTATTGGCTGCCATGAAAGACATACGTTTGAACGAGGCAGGGCGGTCTTTCCACGGGCTTCCATCAAAGCAGGGAGAGGTGGCTCTTGTTGACGAGCCACTCGCAGATGAGTATCAGTCAGGTGTTGTGGTCATATCTCCCAAGATATTGCCGATTAGTGGTGAGCTAGGCACTGTATTTCTCGGGACTCATGAACTATCTCTTGACGCGCTCCCTCGCCTGAAGGAGGCCCGTACCATGCGTGAGCTGATGCTTGAGGGGCTTTCTGACACTTTGGACTCAACGATGGCTCGAGCTCGTGGCTGGGAACACTTCCATTTAGTTGTGGATATGGACGCAGTCGAGAAGATTGGTGGGTTCACGCCCAGGGAGCTTATTCATGTGGTGCAGCGGCTCAGGATGGTGAAGAATCTGTCCTCTGCGGAGCTTGTTGTTGGTGATAATCCTAAATATTATCGTCTGGCAGCAAAGATTCTCGTCGAGCTTCTCTGAACCATCGTCTTTTTAAATGGTCTACTGATTCTAGCAAGTATGTCTCCCTTAAGAGTGACAAAAGACCCGGTATTCAACTCGATACTACGCTCTGTAGTTTCAGGCCCGAAAAGCCTCGAAGAGGTAATGGCATACTCGTCAGGAAAAGGGTATTCGAAGGAGTATGTTAAGGATATTGCTGACAGATGTGTTCGGCTTGGCTATTTCAGGCGAAATAGGGATGGAAAATTGGACATGCCTTATTTCTAGAAATCTTTATAAATGCACTATAGCTTCTCGGGATTGTGGGAAGGATTAAGACACAACAGATTAAGAGTAAGGGAGAACAAGTATTCGAGCTCTACGGCAAAGAGTATACTACTAATTTCGACGAGAATAAGGTGCTAGTAGAGAAGCATACTACTGTTAGAAGCAAGAAACTGCGGAACGTCCTTGCGGGCTTCATGACTAGGAAGACCAGGCAAGAGCGCGCTGCTAAGTGACTATAGGTGATACAAATGGGGGGTGCAGCAGACGACAACAGCATCTTCGTGGGCGAGAAACCGTTCATGAACTACGTTACAGGTGTAGTTATACAATTCACTACACAAGGCGCTACTGAAGTTATTGTTAAAGCGCGTGGCAAGTTCATATCTCGTGCCGTGGACATTGTTGAAGTCGTGAAGCACAGATTCCTCAAGGACCAGGTGAAAACAACAGATATCAAGCTAGGTTCTGAGGAATTTACGAACAAGGAAGGCAAGGACGTCAGAGTAAGCACGATAGAGATCACTCTATTACAGATAAAGAAGAAGTGATTTCAGATCTGCTGAAAGATGTGAGTTCTAGCGAGAAAGATTTATAACTCTGCCCGAGGCATGTCAGGATGATGGATGAGGACCACAGACTCATAGCGGAAAAGAAGAGAAAGCTAGAAGAGCTGAGAAAGCTCGATATCGAGCCTTACCCGTATAGCTATGACCAGACCCATCATGCGGCCGAGATAAAGACGCTCTTCGCGAAACTCCAAGAGGAGGAATCTTCTGGTGAATCAGTCTCTATAGCGGGGAGATTAATGCTCTTTAGAGACATGGGTAAGATTGCGTTCGGCCAGATTCAGGATGAGACGGGAAGAATCCAGATAATGTGCAGGAAGAATATCCTGGGCGATTCCTATAAACTATTCAAGCTCTATGATCTTGGAGATTTCTTAGGAGTGAAGGGAGAGGTTATCAAAACCCGCACCGGAGAAATTACAGTACTTGCGAAAGAGGTTACTCTACTCTCCAAATCGGTAAGGCCTCTGCCCGAGAAATATCACGGGGTCCAGGATGACGAGCTCAAGTTCAGGAAGAGATACTTAGACTTGTTGATGAACCCAGAAGTCAAGGAGATGTTCATCAAGCGGGCCAAAATCATTCGTTCAGTCAGAAAAGTTCTCGACGATAAAGGCTTCCTAGAGGTTGAGACCCCAACTCTTCAGGTTATCCATGGAGGAGCGAACGCGAAGCCCTTTGTCACGCACATTCACGCGTGGGATATGCCTATGTATTTGTCTATCAGTCCTGAGCTGTACTTGAAGAGACTCCTTGTGGGAGGATTCGAAAAAGTATATACCATCTGCAAGAACTTCCGCAACGAGGGTGTGGACCAGACTCACAACCCTGAGTTCACGATGATGGAATGCTACCAAGCATACGTGGATTATGAGGAGATGATGACCGTCACAGAAGACTGTTATGCGGAGGCGAGCAAGGCGGTGAATGGCTCCACCAAAGTGGAACGCGACGGAGTCGAACTGGATTTCACTCCACCCTGGCCTAGAATCAAGATGAAGGACGCCATAAAAGAGCATGGCAAGATAGACGTCGACGAGCTTTCAGACAAGGAGCTGAAAGATCTGGTGAAAAAACATGATTTGAAGGCCGCAGAGAAATCTACTCGCGGCGAAATCATCATGGCTCTCTTCGAGCATTTTGCGGAGCCCAAGCTGATACAGCCCTGTCACGTAACAATCCATCCCGTGGAGACGACGCCGTTCTGCAAGCCAGCACGTTCTGGAGAGGAAGGCATGATAGAGAGATTCGAAAGTTTCTGCCTAGGCATGGAATTGTCCAATGCTTATTCAGAGATAAACGATCCTGCTGAGCAGAGGAAGCATCTCGAGACACAGGCTGCTGCCCTGAAGAAAGGGGATGAGGAGGCGCATCCGATGGATGAGGACTTCGTCGAATCTGTTGAACAAGGCATGCCTCCGGCGGGTGGCCTAGGGGTGGGTATAGACAGAATGGTTATCTTGCTAACCGGTGCTGAGGGCATTAGAGATGTTATTCTGTTTCCAACGATGAAGCCGGAGAACTGAAGTCCTTGTTTATTCTCGAAACCTTTTTAAACGCCCTGTTTATCCACCCGACTGTACGAGATAGGAGGAGAATGCGACGGGCAATGAGGCCCTTACTACCAACGCTAAAGGAACGGAAACGATACGTCGTTTACCAGATACTTACGTCTAAGCCGCTTGGCAAGGACGTTTCTCGCATGATCCTGCACCGGCTCACTGACATCCTAGGGGTGTTCGGCGCTGCCGAAGCAGGATTGCTGCAGGTCTCGTATGACACAACGAAACAGCAAGGCATCCTAAGAACGGATAATAAGCACGTAAACAAGGTCAAGGCCGCGCTCACTATGGTGACGCACATCGGCAAGACTCGCGTGCTAATCCAGACAAAAGGAGTGTCAGGCATCCTCGCAAAAACCAAGCGATTCACGGAGGAATAACATGCAACCGATGCAACACCAGATGATGGGGTACGACCGAGCTACCACCATGTTTAGCCCTGACGGAAGGCTGCTCCAGGTGGAGTACGCAAAGAAGACAGTCCAGCTAGGCAACACAGCGATAGGTATCGTCTGCAAGGACGGCGTCCTGCTAGTCACTGACAAGCGAGTCGTAGACTCGCTAGTGATACCAGAGGCTATCGAGAAGATATGGCAGGTGGATGATCATATCATGACCACCGCAGCAGGCATTCTCTCAGATGCACGTGTATTAGTTGAGCGTGCGCAGGAGAAGGCTGCTGGCTACAGAATAACTTTTGATTCGCCAGTAGATGTCCTGAACATAGTTAAGGACCTGGGCAATCTTGCCCAGTACTGCACCCAAGGAGGAGGCCTCAGGCCCTTTGGAGTGGGAATGCTCATAGCGGGCATCGATCACGAAGGAAAGAGACTTTTTCAGACGGATCCTACAGGCACCTACACACAGTGGAAAGCCACAGTTATAGGAGAAGGAGAGGAAGACATCCAGCCTGTACTCCACAAGGAGTACAAGGACTCTATGACTGTCGAAGAAGGCCTGAAGCTCGCTATAAAGTCCCTGAAGAAATTCCTAGGGGACGCGTTCGACATCGAGCGTGTTGATGCCGCGCACATAACCGACTCTGACAAGAAGATGCGCAGGGTACCGCGAGATAAAATCGCGAAACTGAGGTGATTGGATGGTAGAACATGGCAGGCAGAAAATCTTTGAGAAGGAGCGTATCCACTGGAACACTGCTTGGATGAAGACACACGGAGAACACTTCGAGGTCGTCATCAACCCGGACGAAGCATTAGATTTCAAGAAATCTTCTGGAGCGAAACCCGAAATTAGGGAATGTCTCAGGAGTGAAGAGATCTGGGCTAACGCAAAGAAAGGAGAGCTGGCGTCAGAGGAGGCTGTAAAGATGGTCTTCGAGACGGACGATCCTTTGAAGGTCGCGACAAGGCTTATTCTTGAAGGAGAGATACAATTATCCGCTGACCACAGGGCAGATCTCCGCGAACAGAAGAAGAACAAGATATTGGATCACATAAACGCATACGCAATAGATCCGAAGACAGGGAACCCCCATCCGAGACAGAGAATAGAGCTCGCGATGGACGAGGCGAAAGTCAAGATAGATTACAACAAAGATGTCGAGAGCCAGATACAGGACATAGTGAAGCATCTGCAGCCGATCATACCGATTAGGCTTGAGATGGTCACGCTACAGGTCCACCTGAGCAGCCAGTACGGTCAGAAGCTGTACGGAGAACTGTCCAGATGGGGAACCCTGAAGAGAACTGACTGGCTAAACGACGGCGGCCTGCTCGCATATGTAGAGATTCCCGCAGGCATGCAGAATGATTTCATCGATGACCTCGCGAAACGCACCCATGGAGGTGTTGAGGTCAAGAAAGTTGACGAGAAAACACTAAGAGAGTGAAAAAAATGACAGAAAGCAAATTATTAGCAAAAGACAGAGGAGTTGTTGCTCCAGGTCAAGTGCTCGCTGAGGGAATGGAATACTTCCCAGGCGCAGGCACGTACAGGCAAGGCGACAAGATTCTCGCAAACCAGGTAGGTTTGCTCCACATTGAGGGAAAGGTCCTGAAGACCACACCTCTGGCGAGTCCCTACCTCCCATCGAAGGACGACGTAGTTATCGGAAAGGTCGTAGATGTCCTGATGTCCGGCTGGAGAGTCGACATAGGGCACGGATACTCGGCGGTAATCCCGCTGAAGGACGCGACATTCGACTTCATAAGGAAGGGCGATGACCTAACTGAGTACTTTGATATCAACGATTACGTGGTATGCAAGATTACCCAGGTGACCAGTCAGAACCTGATAGATGTGAGCATGAAAGGCCCAGGCCTGAGAAAGCTGAAAGGCGGACAGTTCATATCAATCAGCCCTGCGAAGGTCCCGAGGTTAATCGGCAAACGCGGATCGATGGTCGGCATGATAAAGGCGGCCACCGAATCTGAGATAGCTGTTGGACAGAACGGAACAGTCTGGCTCTCGGGAAGTCCCGAGTCAGAGGTTCTAATAGTCCGAGCAATCGATATGGTAGAGCGCGAGAGCCACGTACCTGGACTCACTGAAAGGGTGAAGACCTATCTCGAGAAAGAGACTGGCAAGAAGATCGACATGGAAGCGATCCAGAAGCAGCATGAACTCGAGGAGCAGCAGCGCCAGGAGCGCAGGCCCCCGAGAGAAGGCTCATTCAGAGGCCCTCGTGACGGACCTAGAGGTCCTCCAAGGAGAGGTCCCCCTAGGCGAGGTCCGCCGCCAAGACGCGGCCCACCAAGAGGAGGTGACAGAAGATGACATACGCGAAAAGATACGATGGTCGTAAATGGACTGAGACCAGACCAATAACGGCAGAAACAGGCGTTGTCAAGATGGCCGACGGTTCCGCACGCTTCAAGATAGGAAAGACAGAAGCAATAGCAGCGGTATATGGTCCTCGAGACCTACACCCCAGGTTCATGCAGGATCCTGAAAAGGGAGTCCTGAGGATATTTTACAGCATGATGCCTTTCTCCGGAGCAGGAGACAGGGTCAGGCCAGGTCCCTCTAGGAGAAGCAAGGAGCTTAATCTTGTAATCCAGAAGGCACTATTGCCTGTCCTAAACCTTGACGATTTTCCGAACAAGGTTGTGGACGTGTTTGTTGTATTTCCTCAGACAGACGCGGGCTCTCGCTGTGCAGGTATCTGCGCGGCTAGCATGGCCCTCGCTGACGCGGGTATGCAGATGAAAGATGTTGTATCGGCAGTCTCTGTAGGTAAGGTGGATGACAAACTTGTCGTCGACATGGACTATGCAGAGGAGGCGCACCCAGAGGGTGAAGTCGCAGACATTCCTGTGGCTGTTATCCCGAGCACCGGAGAGATCACCCTAATCCAGATGGATGGGAAGATTACGAAGGAAGAGCTCATCAAGGGTGTCAAGGACGGCTGGTCCGCATTCGATACCATAGCAGACATTCAACGAAAGGCAATCGCCGGCAGATACGGCGGCAAGGAGGAGTGAAAATGCAAATTTACGCAAGCAAGGAACACATCATTGCAGCACTCCAGAAGGGTGTCCGCTTGGACGGCAGAAAGCCGGAAGAGTACCGCAAGATAACCATAGAGACAAACGTCACGGCCACCGCAGAGGGATCTGCAAGGGTCAAGTTCGGCGATTCTGAAGTCATCGCAGGAGTTAAGCTCTCGACAGGCACGCCTTATCCGGATACACCTGACAAAGGAGTCCTGATAGTTAATGCGGAGATGCTCCCATTGAGCAACCCTGCCTTCGAGCCGGGACCTCCGAGCATCAATGCTATCGAGACATCCAGGGTCATCGACCGTGGAATCAGAGAGAGCGACACGATAAACGTGAAGGATCTGTGCATCCGTGAGGGAGAGCTGGTCTGGTTGGTTAACGTGGACATATGTCCTATAAACGCTGACGGTACCATGATAGACATAGGAGCTCTTGCAGCGATTGCTGCTCTCAAGGGTGCGAAGCTTCCGCCCTTGAAGGATGATAAGCCTGACTACAAGGCGGAGCCTACGGGAGATATGCTTCCCGTTAGCAGCATGCCTATACCTATCACTGTCATCAAGATAGGTGATGTATTGGTTATGGATCCTACGTTCGAGGAACTGTCTATCGCTGACTCTCGTCTGACTGTGACGACGCTAGCTGACGGCACCATCTGCGCTATGCAGAAGGGTGGCGACGGCACTCTCAAGATAGAGGACATCGAGAAGATGCTTGAACTGACCACAAAGAAGGCCAGCGAGCTGCGAAAGGATCTCGAGAAGGCGTTGAAATAATTCTTTTTTTCTTTCATAATCTTTATAAACAGAATGGGGTTCCAGCCAACATGGAAATCGTCGAGCGACCAAAGGATATGCTTACAAAGTACGAGCGTGCTCGCCTTATAGGTAGCCGCGCCCTCCAGATTAGTCAAGGAGCGCCGATGAATGTGAAGCTATCTGAAGAGGAGCTTAGGCGCATCAAGTATAATCCTGTTGAGATCGCGAAGATTGAGTTGGAGCAGGGAGTTATACCTATCGATGTGGTTCGTGAGGTAAAAACCCGCGTTTCCGAGGAGTAATAGCTCTTTTTCTAAGAAAGTTTTTTAAACAGGCATGGTGCTGAAACTCTAGTGGTGACATCATGGTAGAACACTCTAATAAGCTCTTGGCAATGCTCCTCCTAGTATCTCTAGTAGTATCTATAGGCGGGACGATGTTGAGCCTCAACAAAATCAGCAATCTGGGCATTACAGGCCGTGCAGGAGATAACTTGAGCACAGGGTACTCGAACTTCTCTATCATAAGCAGCCTATCAATCCGTTTCATCAACAATGCCGTTGACTTCGGAACAGGCTATGTCAATGGTTCTTTCACGAGCTGTGTTATGGGCACGAACGGTTCGGTTCCTGGAACAGATGGTAGTGGTTGTGTTGGATTCCAGACGGGCAGTAACTTGTCTATCGAGAACGATGGTAACCTGATAGCTAACGTAAGCCTGAACTTCTCTGAGAACGCGACAGGATTCATTGGTGGTTCTACGGTAGCGCCTGAATTGATGTACCAGGTGTGGCAGACTGAAGAGCCGGGCAGTTGTTCAGGTGGACTAAAGAATGGTTCAATCATGACTGACGTGACTGCGGTTCCTGAGCAGACCCCTAATGGTGCTCGTGTATGCGACAACCTTGTTGTAGCGACGACTGACCAGTTTGAGGTAGGGATCTGGATACGCATTCCTGATGACTCGGCTCAGACAGAGCACATCGTGGATATCTGGGCTCTAGGCTGCAACGACTTGAGTTGTTAGCTTTCCTTTTTTCTCATAAGTTTTTTAAATGGGCTAGGGGCCCGGCTGTTCTATGAAGGATACTAAAGGGATTACTGTAAAAAAAGAGGAGGATATGCCTGAGTGGTACGGCCAGGTTGTTCTCAAGTCTGAGCTTGCGGACTACGCACCTCTTAGAGGGTTCATGGTGATTAGACCTAGAGGGTATGCTCTTTGGGAATCTATTAGGGACTTTTTTGATAAATTAATCAAATCAAATGGAGTAAAAAATGCTTATTTTCCTCTACTTATTCCTAAGAGCTTCTTCGACAAAGAGGCTGAGCACGCTGAAGGCTTTGAGCCTGAAGTTGCTTGGATAGAGCAGGAAGCAGACTCCGAAGAAAGGTATGCTATCAGGCCTACTTCTGAGACTATTATGTATGATTCTTACTCAAGATGGATTCGTTCATGGAGAGACTTACCTCTAAAGATAAACCAGTGGTGCAATATTGTTCGCTGGGAAGTGAAGGATACCAAGATATTCCTCAGAACAAGAGAGTTCTTGTGGCAAGAGGGTCACTGTGTTTATGCCACAGAAAAAGAGTGCGACCAGGACGCTCGAGTGATACTTGAGTACTACAGAAAAGTTGCGGAAGAGCTTCTTGCAGTTCCTGTACTTACTGGGAAAAAGACAAAGGCAGAGACGTTCGCGGGAGCAGTAAGGAGCTACGCAATAGAGGGGTTCATGCCTGACGGGAAAGCTTTGCAGATGGGAACATCTCACATGCTTGGACAGAATTTTGCAAAGGCATTCGATATTAATTTCCTTGATGAGAACGAGAAAGTGAGCACTCCGTGGCAAAACAGCTGGGGCATATCTACTAGGCTTTTGGGTGCTCTTGTGTTGACTCATGGAGATGACAAAGGAATGGTGATCCCTCCCTCTATGGCTGAGGAGAAGGTCGCTATAGTCCCCATCTTTGTGAAGGATGATTCTGTAAATGAGAAGACTATCGCCAAGGCTAAAGAGATAGCTTCTGAACTGAAAAAATATAATCCTATCTTGGATGACAGGACCGAGTACTCTATGGGTTGGAAGTATAATCAGTACGAGCTTCTTGGCGTGCCTCTACGCATGGAGATAGGCCCTAGGGATATTGAGAATGAGAATGTGGTTCTTGTAAGACGCGACACTGGCGAGAAGATTGTTGTGAAGTGGCTTGATCTCCAGGATGAAGTGCGTCGCTTATTGGATGTGATACAGACCAATCTTTTCGCAAAGGCGAAACAGGTTATGGAATCTAAGAAGACTTATGTCTCCACATGGGAGGATTTCCTTGTTGCAGACAAGGAGAAGAAGCTCATCCTTACGCCTCATTGCGGTATTGAAGAGTGTGAGCTCTCTATCAAGGACGAGACCCAGGGCGTTACTTCTAGATGTATTCCTTTCTCGGACAGCAAGGTGACTGACGAGGTTTGTGTTAAGTGTGGGAAGAAGGCTGCTTACAAGGCGTACTTTAGTAGACAGTACTAGACCTCGCACTTTCTGTAAGATAATACTACGAGCTTGTAGATTTTTCCGTTGTACTCTACAAGTCTTACGTGTGGGATTGTGTCCTCTGCGCAACTCACTAGCTGGAAGGGTGTTGTCTCTTCTGATGGTAGGAAGATGTCTCCGAACTTAGAACCGCAGCATCTTATCCTGAGGCCATCCGCGAAGTCGAAGCTCTTGCCTGCATCTGTCTGCTCGCATATCCTTATGACTTCTTTCTCGAATCCTTCTGAGTCACCGCAGTATGTTCCGAATGGAGGGCCAACACAAACTTCGTTAGAATACTTGTCGAACGCGTCATCGTTAGGGCCAGGTTTGCCTGAGAGTGCGCATTCGTTCGTTCCAAGGCACTCATTCAGGTTGCAGATGCCGAAGAGGGTGCACTCTTTTTGGCATTCTTCAGGTGATAGCCAGAAGTCGAAATTAGCTATGCTGTCTTGCAACACAATGTCGTTTTTCTGGTCTGTATCGTAATAATATTCCGCATAGGCTGTGTAGTTGTATTTCTCTCCAAGCATGATGCTCAGGGTGTACTCTCCGGATGCATCTGTTGTTACCGAAGCTTCCACTACGCCACCTCTACTAGCGTTTACGGTTGCGTCTACAATGATATCTCCTGTTTTGGTATCTCTTACTGTTCCGCTTATATCAGCATCACACAATATGTTGATGCTTTTAGTTCTTGAGTCACGGCCAACAGCAGAGGCTGAGAACTCGCTATCGACGTAGCACTCAGCAGTCACGGGACCTGGACCTGACGGGACAGTACATAAGAAGTGTCTGTCTTTGCCATCCCATCCTTCTAGTTGGTTCATAGGATCTTCAACCACTGTGAACGCGCTGTCTGCGATGCAAGCTACAGCTCCAATCCTTGCTTTTACGCTAGTGACGTTTTCTACTCCTGCTCTGCAAGTTACACTTATTGGGCTTATACAAGCAGCATCTCCTGTTACTGTGTCAGGAGCACTTATGCTGTCTAGGTTCACTTCACAATTAGGATCTCCCATTTTTGCCTTGTTTGAGATTACTCTTCCCATAGTGTATCCGTCATAGTCTGTGGTTTGATCGTAATCTCCAGGAGCCTCAATACTGCAGTCATTATTGGATCCATCCCAGCAGTGATCGTTTGGAGATTGGTCTCTGGGGCCATTGGTCTCAGATTTATTGGCTAGGCCCCCATCTCCAAAGCCATACTGGTTTATACGAGGGCCGCTAGAATACATGCTGCAGCAGTACTCTTCGTTGCCCAAGTCTATAAACTTCAGCCTCTTTCCTTCGTTAACTTTGAATCCAAGCGTGTTGATGGAAGGGTAAGGACCACAATAAGCTTCCGTAGGTCCTAAATCAGGGTATAATGGGTAAACATGAGTTTTATCTTCGCAAACACTTGTTCTTTCAGAATTCATGAATGTGGATACAGAATAACATGCTCCGTCGCCGCCCACACATTGATTGCCTGCGTCACAGCATAAGTCATACGTGCCCGCGAACTGTCTTCTTTGGATATCTTCGTTGTTCCATACTTGGTAGTTGAACCCTGCTTTGTATCTTTTATTGGTGAATCCAGGTGCGCAAACACAGTCACTACCGGAACAGACTTCGTTTGACTCGCAGGTAAGATAACATACGCCGCAATTGTTAGGGTCTGAAGTTATATCAACGCAAGTCCCATCGTTGCAACAAGTCCCACCACAACCCACATCTGCCGGACAGTTGAAGCAGTTCTCTCCTGGGTCGGGGACGCCGTCAGGGCAGGTTGGGGGGGATACACAAAATCCTCCCTGACACACTTCATCATCAGCACAAGGATTATCGCAGCTTCCGCAATGGTCTTTATCGGTTTGAGTGTCAAAGCAAGCACTTCCACAACATTCGGTATTCGTTGCGGGGTCTGCTGAAGTTGGACATGCACAGTCAGCACAGTTGCCACAGTGTTCTCCTGGTGGCTCGCAATCTGTGTCCAGGTCACATGTTGGTACGCCACAACCACCTTGGTTCCAAAATAGAGTTCCGCTAGCATCTTTATCGCAACAGTACACGTCGTTGTATATTGCGTCAGCGCCTGTGTTGCTTGTTATCGTGATTTCGTCTCCAACATGTGCGTTGGTACATTTGAACATTTGAGGCACGTCATTAGCACCGCAAGTAGTACCTGTGCCGTCGGGGCGGACATCTGAACACAAAAATCTGTCGGGGTTGAGGTCTCTAGCATGAGTTTGTCCTGGGACGTAACAACCATCTCCATATGCGCACTGGTCGAAACTACAGCATATGTCTGCTGGATCTCTCAAACACATATCTGGAGGATCTTCGACATACCAATTTTTATCGGTTTTGTATGAGCGTTGGGTCAAACCTCCGTTGCAATCGCAGTAGCATTCACCATCATTATCTCTCGTTACGCCAGTACCGAAATTACAAGAATCGCCTACAGTAGGACATACTGATGGGTCTCCGCCTCCGTCGTCACAGGGGTCGTCGCACTTGTCATATTGCCACTCTCCGAAAAGGTCGCACTTAAGTATTTCATTACCACATATTCCACACGCATTTCCAGGTATTTCTGTGTTAACTATGCAACCGCTGGGGCTTGTTTCGCCACATTTTCCAGCCACACATGCTAACGCCCCGCAGCAGTCATTATCGTTGCTGCAAAAATCTCCATATCCTCTGCCACAGGATCCGTCTGGGCAGATGGTATATGCGCAATAACAAGTACAGTATATGTCTAGGTCAAAAGCCTCGTTAAGACATGCGTTGGGGTTGTTGCCAGGACATTCACATCTCCCTTCCCACCCCGCGGGGTTGGTGCCATCGTTTGCTAAACAACCGTCAGGATATGCATCGTTGCATTCGGCAGGTTTACTATCATAACAGGCATGATCTTCTATAGGACACGAATTTACTTTACAGTAACGGAGGGCAGTCACGTCTTGGGGCAAGAGTGAAACAACAAATAGTACAAAAAAGACCAGTAACCCAATGTGCCACAACCTCATGTTTCCATGACGGAGTCAGACACTTATAAACCTATCGTATAGGGTCAGTTCACTACGTTGACATTATAAGTGCTTGACTCGTTGTCGGGAGTTGTGCTTCCTGGCTCTGTTCTGTACAGGTATTTCAGATGTTCCTTGTCTAAGCTGGTGAGATCGTTTGATGTTCTGGGCTCGGTGAAGAGACTGTTAACTGATGATTCTACGTCAGATAATGCGCCTACTACTCCATAGAGTTCTTGTCTAATAACACCAACATTTACACCATTTCCAAAAATAACAAGGACACGATCTATTTCGTTAGTCTTGTTGTCGAAACAAACACCTAACAAGCCGCCGGCTGTATTAAGGTTTTTGTCGCCGACAACATAAATTGAACCGCTGGGAATATCTCTACAGTCTTTGGGTGTGGTTCCGAGATTTACTTTGTCGGGCACTCTTCCACCTACCTGTCCATTGGTGACATTCGGAAAGTTTCCGAAGGTGGCATTGATGTTGTTGTACAACCAAGGGCCTGCTGAAGCAAGTTTTCCAAGAGATTTCATATCCATTTTTCTTTCGGTTGGACTGAAAATCCATCTGCCGGTACCGTTTGGAACAGTGCCTCCAAAGTTACCAGCTACTCGATACACATCATTAAAGAAGCTAAGGTTTGGCAACTCTTCTCGGGGATAGAGACTGATTGGCGTGGTCATTTCTGTATTACTAGTTCTAGTAATATTTGAGAAATCAAATTGGATATCTTTTCTGACATAGTCTGGGCAAGTGATTTCGCCGCTGATGTTGCTTGGGTTGACTCCAGTTACCATGAATGCGCCTGTACCATCTGTAATGTTTGTTTGTCCGGCTATTTCTACGTTGCATCCGTTGAATGATGGTGTGGTCTCTCCTCTGCTGGCAAGATTTCCTGAAACAGATATTACTGCGTCAGTAGGTCCTGTTGGGCTGCCGCCTCCGCCTCCACCACCGCAGTTTACATTAGGTATGATGATAGCTGCTGAGAGAGCTATGCCTGCAAGAGTTTTGTTGAGACTTTTCTTGATGTTTCTAGTGATTGCCATATGCGGGGGAGTATCCTGCAGTCATTTATATAGCTTACTGTTGTCACTACTATTAAGTATCAACAAGGACACCAGATATCTTTAAAAACGTCCAATAGCTCCTCAAAAACAAGGGCCTGTAGTTTAGCGGCTATAACATCGCCTTCACATGGCGAAGGTCGCCGGTTCGAGTCCGGTCAGGCCCATTTATTGTTCGGAGTATATCTTCTTGAAGTGTTTGTCTTTGATGAACGTGACTTTTTTGAGCTTTTGGAGCGTCTCTTCCAGATCGACGAGTATCCAAGGGTTTTGCTTCTTCTGTGAGATGGCATAATCGATTATACTGTCCCAGTCGAGAGTCTTCTCTACCTTAAGTATTGTCAGGATGTCCTCGTGATCAGTCGCTCTTCTTGTGATTGCCTTGAGTAGCACTAAGTATTCAACAGGCAGTATCTGTAGAGTCAAGTGCTCTGGAAAGTCGTGACGTTGGACTATCTCCATGTCTTCAGGTAGCACGAAGCCGAAAACACAACCTATGAAGAGGTCGAATCTTTCATCTCCACGAGTGTATATTAGTGGCCTGTCTCTCCTGGCCCTTCGTCGCTCATCGTATATGGTCTTGAGTGACTGCTCTTTGTATCCGAGCTCGCGGATGGCGCGTATGAATTCATCTCTATATTTCTTGTTAGGAAATACTAAGTCTATGTCTTTTGTAGTTGTCTTGTATCCGTAGAACATCATTGCGGTGCCGCCTATCGCGTAGCAGGTCACATCTTTTTTCAGGTATCTGCTTATCAGCTTGAAAAGATCTTCTTGGTCCTTTGTATCTATCATGTATATCTTGCAGGCATCTTTCTTACTCTCATCTTTGTCCTCGCGGCCTTGTAGAGTTTGATGAGATCTTTCTCTTTGTTGTTGCGTTTTGCTTTCTTGAAGAGCATCTTCCAGTTCGTGACGTGTCTGAATAGGTGCATTGTTGCCTCTTTGGTTCTTGCATCGCTGATGTTTAGCCCGTCTATGATTGCGTCCTCTATGCTGTATTTACCGTGCACGTAGTGCATGTATTTGGGGATGAGTTTTTTCTTCGCGTACTTGTTCACGACAGTGTAGAATCCGTTCGGGTCTTCTGTTGGTAACGCGTGTATGGTGTAGATGCGTTTCATGCGTCCTCCTCCGCTGACGCTGACGAGCCTCTTTTTTTTGAGCCTGGATATGAGGTTTATGGCGCTCTGTTTGGTGATGCCTTTTGTTTTGGATATTGTTTCCACTGTCTGCCTTCCTATTATGTCTGTGTGATTCACTATGTTATCTATATGAACTAATATTTAAATATTGTTACTTATATGTTATGTTAATGACTCTGCACTATTGAAAAAGATCACGATTCAAATGTGCTCTGTGCAAAAAAGCGGAAGCTGTCCGGGCCCATCGACTCTAATATGTGGTATTCACTGGACAAGTGCGCCTAAAACATATAAAGAACGACACGCCCCAATTCATAGATGGATGAAAACAGCAAACTTGTAGTCTTTCAGGACAAGAAGATTAGAAGAATCTAGTATAATAAGGAATGGTATTTCTCAGTGGTAGATATAGTCAGGGTATTGGCAGACTATGGAGACTCTAGAAAAGCCAGAAAGTATTGGAACAAGCTAAGCCAGAGATTAAGAGAAGAAGGAAGTGAAGTGGTGACAAACTGTCACCGGTTGAAACTAAGGGCAGAAGATGGGAAATTAAGGGAAACATTTGACATGACACCAAACGAATACAAGAAGCTCAAAGGATTAAAAAGAGAAAATCTGAGAGATCACATGAACGATCTTGAACTCATATTCTCTATGCTAGGAGAAAGAGTCTCAACAGAAATTACTCGCGGTAAGGATGCTCAAGGCTATGATGAATGTGAAGACGCAGCAAAGCAGGGTGGCGAAGTAGCAGGTAACGCCCGAAAAGATGCTGAAAAAAGAATAGGCAAGCCAGTATCGACAAAGGATAACTACAAAGAGCTATCTGAAAGAAAAAGAAAGGAATTAGAGAGTCAATAGGTATTTCTGCAAGATCTGTCCGGGCCCACTATTTTTTATCCTGGAGCTGATTTCCAAAAACATGCTCTCGCAGCGCTACATGGATAGGCTCGTCAAAAAGACGATTCCTTTAGTTGAGGAAGCGACGAACTGGAAAATAAAAAATGATTTCACAGTCACAATTGTTCCGGAGCATGAATCGTACGACTTTTATCTTGAGTGTCTCAAGGCAGAAGGAATCGATGTTGCAGTAAAGAGTCTTGAGGGCCTGACGAAAGATACTCTGGAGAGAAAGATAACGTCTTATGCAATGCTCGCCCTATGTGCTCCTACGAGCAATACACTGGCGTTCATGGGCGATGCCATCGCGAATCCTGAGGACGAGAACGGCCTAATACAGCTAGTTGGTCACGAACTCACTCATATGGCACAGCACCAGAACAACGAGCATCTCACAGAGACTTGTTGGACACTAGGGAGAAAAGCCAAGTTCTTCACAGAATTCTCTGGCGCACCATTTACTGAGGCTGATAAGTTGTACCGTGGGTTAATGACTCTCCTGGAAGGGCAGGCAAGGGTTGTGGAGGCTCAGATTAACAAGAGCTACCCTGGACACTATGGGTGCTGGGAGCATCCGGAGATACCGCTAACAAAACAGAACGCGTTCTACTGGGCATACAACGAGGCCCGTAAGTTATGGTATACCGAAGGAGAAAGAATCATAGGAGACCATTACTTATCTTCAGGCAAGGAAGGCGTCAAGGATCTCTATACGCTCGCGCCTGAAGCTCTCTGGCAAGTGATGAGAACTGAAAAAGCAGAAAAAGTTCATGAGAGCTGTCGCAGGCTCACCCAATAACATTATATTGTCCGCACTATTCTATCAAGCATGAATGAGATAACTGATGAAAAGCTCACCAAATATTTCTCGATAACAGAGGAGGCTCTCGCGAAAGCCAAAAAGAACGTCAATCCTGCGTTCAAGGATCGAGCGGAGGATGCCCTTGATATGGTAGAACGCTATGTCTCCGATGCTAAACATTTCAAGAGCAAAGATGATTACGTGAACGCTTTCGCGGCCCTGAACTACGCGCACGGCTGGCTAGATTGTGGCGCCAGGAACGAGCTCTTCCTTGTGAAGGACTCAAGATTGTTCACGGTGGATGATGAATAGTCCGATAGAACCAAAGAGTCACGGTAAAGTATCTGCGTTTCTCATGAACCTCGGGGGAATGGCGATCTTCCTTCATTTATCGTTGTTGGGAATTACTTATTTCCAAGTCAATAATAAGGAACAGGCGTATGAAAAGATGCACTCATACGCGAAGATGGATGACATTCTGGCATATACTGAACTGCAATGTTTTTCTGATGGTTCAAGGAAGATAATCAGACACAGATATGTTGGGGATAGAGGAATATACTATACGGATCTTGATGGTGACGGCATCTTAGATAGGCTCTCAACAATTGAAAATGGTCTAATGGCAGACTTTCTGCCTGTAAATGTTAATAGGGAGCATTACAAGGTGGCAAGCTCTGACTTCAACAGGCAGCTAGAACGTTTTGAAGTAGAGAAAAAATGCGGTGGCCAGCAGTGGTATGACTTATAAGCACTGGACATGCTCGCACAGCGCTTAATAATGGTCGACAAATACTGGTTTTATGAAGGTGTATGTTGACACAAATGTTATCTTGGATTATCTAGAGCAAAGAAAGAATGTTGTGGGTGAAAACCTGTCTACCGCCGCATTCATGTTTTTCGCAAAAGCGTTGCGTTGTGATTATTACATCATCATATCAGATCATACTCTGATTGAGTTATTGAATTATCTTGAGGAGCAACTCGCTGAATCTTTCTTTAAGATGATGGATAGGAAAACTATCAAAATTCATGCAACGCCCAAAGACAGAGAATTAGCAAAAACAATCCCCACTCATTTTGCAGATGCACTCCACATAGTGTTAGCATCTCGAGCTGGCGCTTCCATGATTGTTACTAGGAACGTTAAAGATTTTGAGGGTTTATTCAAAACCGTACGCCCTGAAGATGTCTGAAGGAATTTTCTTCGGAGGAGTTTTCCTACGCGGTACACTTCCCTGCAGCGCTTTCAGTGCAACAAGCTTCTCGTTTAACTCTAGGTTCTTGCGGATACTGTCTCTTATGAACTCAGTCTCTGTAGAATAGAGTCTGTCTTTCACAATAGATTTTATTGCCTTGCGCATCTTCGAATCGAGCCTCAAATGAACCATTTCTCCCATATATCGGTAATGTACAAGAATGATATATAAGCGTTACGACAGAATGTCTAGTGCTTCTTCGCTTTCCGCTTTTTAGTCTTAGATTTCTTCTTCGCCTTTTTCTTAGGACCCCTCTCGACATACTTGCGTTGCACATCCTGGAACGCATCCTTGATATCTAGGTACTCCTCGAGAGAATCTACGGGCACGGAAAACTTCTCTTCTACGCCCACCTCTATATGATCAACCGCCAAAGGAGGAGGTATTGGTTTAGAAACCGAGAAACTCTTCTTAATAATCTCTTGAAAGTGTTTTCTCCTCAGGTGTCTCATGAATCTCGCTGAGAACTGGGCACGGCACTTCGTGCAACTGTATCCTGCAGAAGCAGAGCCGGACATCCGGGTATGCCCGCACATCGGGCAGCCAACATGTAACCATCGTGTCTTAGTATGCGCACCCATCACTCGTCCTAGAGTTCGCACGTTTTTAAGCGTATCGAGCAAAACCTTTTAAACGGTCAGGAAGCCTCTGAGAGTCATGGCCGGTGGCTATCAATTCAAGGAAGTAGAAGAGGGCGTCCGAGAGCTCTGGCAGAAACAGGATACTTACAGGAGTGCAAAGCTCAAGAACGCAGGCAACAAAAAGTTCTATTTCCTAGACGGACCACCCTACACGACTGGAAAGGTCCACATAGGAACAGCATGGAACAAGGCCTTGAAAGATCTAATCCTAAGGTACAAGCGCATGCGCGGCTTCGATGTCTGGGACCGCGCAGGATACGACATGCACGGCCTTCCTACAGAGAACGCCACGGAACGCAAGCTCGGCATCTCCGGCAAAGAAGAGATAGAGAAGTTCGGCAAAGAGAGATTCATCAAAGAGTGCAAGACACTCTGTACTGAGAACCTCCTGCAGATGAACGAGACGTTCAAATCCCTAGGAGTATGGATGGACTTCGACAATGCATACCAGACCATGAGCAAGTCATGGATGGAGGGCGAGTGGTGGCTCATCAAGAAAGCCCACGAGCAAGGAAGGCTCTATGAAGGAGAGAGGGCCATGACTTGGGACGCCCATGCAGCAACGGCACTCGCGAAGCACGAGCTCATCTACAAACAAGTAGAGGACAAGGCAATCTATGTGAAGTTCCACGTCAAGGACGACGAGTACCTAGTCATCTGGACCACAACTCCCTGGACGATTCCATTCAACCTGGCAGTCATGGCAAACCCAGAAGTAACTTACGTCAAAGCAAGAGTCACTCATGAAGGAAAGAGCCAAGTCTGGATACTCGCAGAGGATCTTGTCGATGATTTCTTGCAGAAGAAACTCAAGGAAGAGTTTGTGATAGAGAAAAAGTTCAAAGGAGCAGAACTGGAAGGACTAGATTACACGCACATCTTTGATTTCCCACAGTACAAGAAGCTGAAAGCAGACATGCCTAAAGTTCACACTGTCTTGATGAGCACTGAGTATGTAGATACAACTACAGGAACGGGGCTCGTTCATTGCGCACCAGGGTGTGGCCCGGAGGACTACGAGGTGGGGCACAGAAACGGCATAAAGCCGTTCAACACCCTAGACATCCACGGTTACATGCAAGAGCTGCCAGGACTGGAAGGCCTGAAAGCAAAAACAGATGATGACAAGTTCACAGAAGCCATAGACAAGACAGGCTCGCTATTATTCACTCACGATTACGTACACGATTATGCTTTCGGTGAAAGAAGCAAGACGCCAGTCATCTACCGCGCGACAAAACAATGGTTCCTAAAGGTAGAAGACATCAAGGAAAAGCTGATAGCTGAGAACGACAAGATAACCTGGCAGCCCAAGGCAGCGTACAACGCGTTCAGCAACTGGCTAGAAAACCTCAGGGATAACAGCATCAGCAAGCAGCGCTACTGGGGAACCCCCCTACCAATCTGGAGAAACACTGAAGATCCTGAAGATTACATTGTTGTTGGCAGCGCAAAAGAGCTCGCGGAACTGGCAGGAATTACTGAGCCAGATGATCTACACATCCCAACACTGGATGTGATCAAGATCGAACGAGATGGAAAGACATACGAACGAGTGCCTGATGTTCTTGATGTATGGGTAGACGCAGGCACTGCTTCTTGGAACTGCCTAGACTTTCCTCAGCAAAAGGACAGGATGGAAGAATGGTATCCTGCAGACTTCATTCTGGAAGGCAAGGATCAGATTCGCGGATGGTTCAACCTACTTCACATAACTAGCATGGTCGCTCTAGGTACGCCCAGCTTCAAATCATGCTACATGCACGGTTTCGTGAACGACAGCCAAGGAAGAAAGATGAGCAAGAGCGAGGGCAACTACATCCTTCCGGAAGAGGTCACGGAGAAATACGGTGTGGACGCGACTAGATTATACATGATTGGCGCGGCAAATCCTGGGTATGATATGAACTACAACTTCGAAGATCTGGAAGTCAAGTTCCGCAATCTCATCGTTATCTGGAATACCCACAAATACTTGGTGGATCTCGCGGCCAACTCAAAGATAGAGCCACTCAAAGAATATGATATATCAAAGGCGGGAATGGAAGAGAAGTACATTCTTAGCAGGCTCAACACTTCTGTGAACTCGATGACTGAGAAGTTCGAAAACATCTTACTTAACGAGACAGTATCAGTGCCAGAAGAGTTCCTTCTGGAGTTGAGCAGAACATACATCCAGCTCGTAAGAGAGAAAGCGACCCAAGGTACAAGCGAAGAGAAACAGCTAGTCATAAGCACGATACTCCACGCCATGCTAGAAGGGATAACTCTGATGGCTCCAGTGTCACCATTCATTTCAGAACAGATATACCAGAACCTGAAAGGCGCATTTCCTGAGCATTGCAAGGAAGACTCAGTCCATCTCAGGAACTGGCCAACACCAAACAAGGAGCTACAAGATGAGAGTCTCGAGAAAGGGTTTGAGACTGCGAAAGAGGCAATCACAGCAATACTATTTGCGCGCGACAAAGCACGGCTGGGAGTAAGATGGCCTGTTCAGGATGTCAAGATATCCTGTGCTGAGGACCTGCAAGAGGCACTCAAATTAGCAGAGGATCTGATCAAGACCCAGACCAACACCAAACAGGTCAGCTTTGGAAAGACGCCATTAGATTATGAGTTCGACATAAACTACGGAACGCTTGGCAAGTTCCACGGAGAAGAAACTGCTGATGTGATAGCTCTGATAAAATCCAATGGAGATGAAATCCTCAGGATGCTAAAAGATGAGAAGGAAGAGATAGAGATTCAGGGAAAGACTGTGAAAGAAGAACACCTCAAGATTAAACGAATAGCGAAAGAACCGTATTTCTTCGCTGACTCACCAAACCTAAGAGTTTTCTTGGATACTACTAGAACTCCAGAGCTAGAGTCTGAGGGATACCTCCGTGAAACGGTCAGGAGTGTACAACAACTACGCAAGAAAGCAGGCCTTGTAAAATCAGACCGAATAGTTCTATCGATTGATGGCGAGGTCACAGAGTACCTAAAGGGAACTGAGAACGAGATAGCAGAAAAAACCGGCGCGACGAAGGTAACTTTCAACGCGATGGAGAGTCACGAGCACTCTGATGAACGCAAAATACGTGAAAAGAGCATAACTATAGGATTCACTCTAAACAGTTCTTAATCTTCCAATTTTGCAGTAATTACCTCTCGCCGATAAAAACTTTTGAGCAAAACGTTTAAATACACCACCTTTCCCGCTAACTTAGGGGGTTACAGTTGGGAAAGATTAGCGTTGATACGCCACTAGCAGAACTCACTTTACGCAAGTATGAGAAACCAAGTGGTGAATCGCGCAGAGAGCTCGTACGTAAACTCTGCCTCTCTTTAGGGCTGCTTCAACCTGGGGATTCTCGAGATGTTGTCGTGGACGTCCTACAGGCTGTTCTAGAGGCTGAGCGCGAGCTTACATCCACTGAAGTCGAGAGGCGAGTGATCGAAAAACGGAAAGAGGCAGGTCTGGAACTGCTCGGCATCGCGCCAAGCAACATCAGGCGACAGCTCTTGCGTTTGCGTGACGTTTTCTTGGTGGAGAAAGTCAAGAATAACTATAGGGTGAGAGAGAACACCTCGATAATGGACATCTTTGAGGAGAACCTCGAAAAGTACTATCTAGCGTCCATAATCTCCCGAGTGAAGGAATATGTTCAGGAGATTGACAAGACCTTTGACTTATGATAGATCCCAGAGAGATTACGGATTTCTCGAGAACTTCTGAAGAGCTGGAAGAGCTCTGGATATTTTGTGTCTGTGTTCCTGGCAAGAACGCGATGACAACAGCTCGCGGTGTAGATAGTATGCTCAATGACCCGTTCTTGCCTACAGAGGTAAAGAAGAGAACTCCTCTTCAGAGGATTGCTTTCCTCATCGTTCTGGACAGACTGAAGGATGCCTTGAAGAGAAACGGCCTAGGACAGTATAACAGGATAGAACGAGTGCTGAGCGAGACAATATCAAG
The DNA here is from genome assembly GCA_018221245.1 of Candidatus Woesearchaeota archaeon. Classification (GTDB taxonomy): domain Archaea; phylum Nanobdellota; class Nanobdellia; order Woesearchaeales; family UBA525; genus UBA525. The sequence continues at coordinate 13,605 of JAAOYH010000027.1, read as the reverse complement.
AGGCTACGATTTGAAGACAGTCTCTGTTTCTGAACTAGAATCCTTGCCAGGTGTAGGGCCAAAAACTTCTCGTTTTTTCATAGTGCATTCAAGACCAAACCAGAAATACGCAATTCTTGATACGCACTTGCTGAAGTTCCTAAAAGATAATGGTATAGAGGTTCCTAAATCCCTTTCAGCAAAGAAATATCTTGAGTTGGAGCAGGAGTTCATAAGATTAGCAGGAGATGAGGACATAGCAGAGTTGGATCTCAAGATATGGAGACAGTACAGTGGGCACTAAATCACTGTCAGGTTGATGACTCTGAAATTTTCAGCATATGGTGAGGGGTCTAATAGATATCTAAACTTTACTTCATAGGTTCCGGTATTTTTTGCTTCCAGAGTCCTGTATGTTTTAATCTTACACATGGTTGAGTGAGTAATATTTTCTATCAAGAATGCCTCTGTGTCATATGTAAAATAATCTGCTTTTATGAATCCAAGAGTGCCTGTGCGAATAAGTAGGTGTTTAGGGTGTAAGAAAAATATATATCTCCAAGGACACCTATAATTAAAAGCATCAATATCTTCGACTTGTAGATAGCATGATTGTCCAACTGACAATGTTTGATTTCTTTGACAGCGATTCATATTAAAATCCTTTGGGGAATATATTAATCCTTCAATGATGTCAAAAATGAAAGGGCCAACTAATAATGCTAGAATTATGATTGTGATAACAAGCGATTTCCTCATGAACTTAATTATAGAGGGGGTTATTTATTCTTAATGGAATTCAATGTTTGCAAAGGCTATAATAACCAGTCCTATTACTAAATCTCATGGTATACGCTCCTAGGGAGGACTCTGAATTTCTTAGAAAGTTCGTTGTAGAACACGCAAGAGGAAAGGTCCTGGACATGGGAACTGGTTCAGGTGTTCAAGCTAGAGCTGCAAAAGAGAATCCTAAAGTCACAGAAGTTCTTGCTGTTGACATAAACGATGAAGCTCTAGAACAAAAAGATTTGGAGACAAGAAAGAGTAACATGTTCTCTAACATAGAAGAGAAGTTCGACACAATAATCTGCAACCCACCGTACCTACCGAACGAAAAAAACGATGAAGACGCCGCACTCTATGGAGGAAAGAACGGATGGGAGTGGTCTATCAAGTTCCTAAAAGAAGCAAAGAAGCATCTTAACCCAGATGGCAATATCCTGTTCCTATTCAGCTCGCTAACAAACAAGGAGATGATAGACAACGAGTTGAGAAATCTAAAGTATCATCACGAAGAGCTGGGGATGCTCGCAATGTTCATGGAAAGATTGTACGTTTACAGAATTTGGAGGTCGGATGGATCTGACTGACAAGGAATACTATGCAAAAGGCAGGAGAGGCATAGTCTATACCGCGAAGCACGAAAACGAGAAAGTTCTCATCAAGGAGCATAACCCTGCAGCAGATATAGATACCCTTGCAAACGAGGCAGAGATGCTAAAACGGCTCAACCCTCTAGGCATAGGTCCTAAGTTCATCGCTTACGAGGATGGTAAATTGATTAGGGAGTTCATAGAAGGAACAGAGTTCCTGGATTGGGCACAGGACAAGCCCACAGAAGACATAAAAAAACTACTGCTAGATGTTCTGGAACAGTGCAGAATTATGGACGAGGCAAACATATCAAAAGAGGAGATGACCCGGCCCTACAAGCATATACTCATCAGGAAAAACAAACCTATCCAGATAGACTTCGAGCGTGCCCGAGAGACGGAGAAGCCACAGAACGTGACGCAGCTCTGCCAGTGGCTCACTAGCACAAGACTAACAGTTTTTCTCAAAGAAAAGAGCATCAACATAAACAAGGAAAAACTGATTCTCCTAGCCAAAGAATACAAGAAGAGCTATAACCATGAATCGTACGAAAAAATCAGGGGTGTGCTGAAATGACAACTGATTTCCAAGAGAGGGTCTACTCGAAACTGAAAAAAGTTCCAAAGGGTAAGGTGACCACGTACAAAGAGCTGGCTTTAGCCATCGGTTGTGGAAGCTCGCAGGCAGTAGGCCAGGCCCTGAAGAGAAACCCTTACGCGCCAAAGGTGCCCTGCCATAGAGTCGTCGCTTCTGATAGTAGTATAGGAGGATTCAGTGGGCATCGTAAAGGAAAAGAGATCAAGAAGAAAATCGCAATCCTGAAGAAAGAAGGAGTTGAAATAAAAGACTCAAAGGTGATTGGGTTTGACCCGTACAAGTTTTGAGATGATAAGCCATTGCGGCAGAGGGCAGGGGTATCCTGATAATACTGTTCGTGCTTCCAGAGCTGCACTGCAGGGCAGAGCAACAGGAATCATGCATGACTTGTGGCTCACAAAGGACAAAAAATGGGTCTCTATAACCACGTCAAAGTTCAAGGAACGTGCGCGCCAGATTGAAAGGGTACACACCACAAATTATTCGGCTATTAGGAGAGAGGTAGTGCCTGTAGAGGACCTTCTGGCCCTGTTCGCCTCTTTCGGAGAAGACAAACTGCTCTACCTGGACGTGCATGACAGAGGGGAGGAAAGATCCTTGGTAAGATCTCTCGAACGTCATGACTTGCTGGAGAGTGCAGTGCTGACTGCGTGGTCTCCAATAGCTTTACAGAAGTTCCACGCCCTCGCTCCGAGGCTGAAGCTAGGGCTCTCATATCCGTTCAGAAAGGAAGCACCTTCGAAAGTTCACAAGCCGATGGATAGGAAAGGAGTGGAGTTGGCATATGATAAGAAGGAAGATTTTGACAGTATGCACGGCCTGGGCAGAAAATACGAGGAGAACCTGTCTGATCTTCCATTGCTTCCCTTGTACAGCATCCAGGTGCCCGTCCTTTTGGCTTTCAGAAAGTTCATACAAGGGGCGCACGAGAAAGGAATAAGGGTGATGGTTTACAAGACAAGGCCTGCTCTTGCGGGAGTCGTAAAAAAGCGTGGCGCTGATGGGATAATCTCAGATGCTATTTAGCGCTATCCCGAATATGATTGCTGCAATGGGTTGTGAGATTCCCTTAATTGCAAAGTTGCTGATCTTTTTTGATTCTGCGCCTTTGATATAATTCATGACGAGCAAGACGACAGAAACGGTGATGAAGACTTCAGATGACACGAAAAACGCCCCTGCTAGGATGAAGCCGCTAATTGGTGCGAATATTTTTTGCATGCCCCATATTTGTCTTACGGCTATTAGTGCTACCACTCCGATTATAACTGCGAGAGTGTTGACGTTCCAGAGAACTATCCCTGCAGATATGACTAGCAGTGCATCCATTGCTATCAGTAAGTATTGTCTGCTAGGGATTATCTCGTCCTGCACATCCTTGGCAGCCCTGAACCCTATGAATAGGCCAATGTACAAAATTATTACAGAAGAGATTAGAGGAATCATGGTGGAATTGCTTTGCCACACTCGATGCCTGCAATCATGACTTCACCGGTGCCTGAGCCTATGCCTGTATACTTCGGTGCGTTGGGATTAGAGGGGTCTAAAATGTGTGCGACATTGCCATCCTCGTCCACTAAGTAAATGCAGAACTCGTTCTTTATGCCTAGTTCTTCTTGAAGATCTTCATACTGTTTATTGCCTGCTGTAATTGAGTATAGTTTGTCCATGTCTAGAACGTTGCCTGGCGCAACAGAAGTCGTAGGGTCTTGGGTTAGCTTGGTTGCTACAACCTCTGCCTCGGTCCTGAGGGGTGCAACGTCTTCTCTGGCTTGCTGATTGAGCAAAGTGTAGACGATTCCTATTGCGAGCAAGAATACAAGAACTCCTATGACCAGGTCCATACTCCACGCCTGACCACGTGCTTTTTTCGCCATGTTCGCACTCTCAATTCTTAGGTTTATAAATTGTTCTACCTGTCTAAAAGGGTGGTTGTTGTGTTGTCGGTACAGTTCGCATTATTGTCTTTATATTGGCCAACCATACCGAAACATTTATAAATAACTTGGTCAAAACCTTTTTAAGCATAGCGCTCGGCGAACGCCGGGAGAAAAGGGGGAATTTACAATGTCTTTTGTGCGCAAATGTCCGGAATGTGGGGGTACTAACCTCTGGTTCAACACTGAGAAGGGAGAGATTATCTGTAGGGAGTGTGGTCTCGTCATAGAGGAGAACTCCGTGGACTTCGACCAGGAATGGCGCGAGTTCGATGCAGAAGCAGCCGCGAGGAAACGTAGGACGGGTGCACCCATGTCGTACACACAGTTCGACCAAGGACTAGGCACAGACGTAGGCAGAAAAGGAGACCTATACGGTCTAGGCGTACGTGACAAGAACAAGTTCTTCCGTCTGAGAAAATGGCAGCAGAGAATATCGACTGCTATCGAGCGCAACCTAAAGCTGGCTCTCGCCGAGCTGAAGAGGGTATCAAGCTACCTAAAGCTACCTCGTTCCGTCGAGGAAGAGGCTTCCAGAGTATATACTCTAGCAGTACAAAAAGGCCTTGTGAGAGGACGATCTATGGAATCTGTCGTCGCTGGAGCCTTGTACGCTGCGTGTAGGCGCCATGACGTCCCAAGGACTCTCGACGAGCTCTCTGAGGCTTCTGGTATCGAGAAGAAGGAGATCGGACGCACATACAGGTTCATAACGAGGGAGCTTGGCATCAAGATACTGCCGAGTAACCCTGCGGACTACATAGCAAGGTTCGCATCAGCTCTCAACCTGCCTGCCGAGACGCAGAGCAAATCTGTCGAGATTATCGAACAGGCACAAGAGATAGAGCTCACATCTGGTCGTGGCCCGACGGGAATCGCGGCTGCAGCCCTCTACGTGGCAGCGCTCATCAACAATGAGAAGCGCACACAGAGAGAGGTCGCTGATGTGGCTGGAGTGACAGAGGTCACAATAAGGAACAGGTACAAAGAGCTCCTCTCTGAGCTGGACTTGGAGAAGGAGATCAAGAAGACCAAAAAGAAGTCAGATACCCGGGCCTGATTGTTTTTTTCTTACATTTCTAGCTAGTATTTAAAGAGAAAAGAAGAGTTTAAAACGGGAACCTTGCTCGTTTCAGTATGGCTGTAACAATAGACATTGATCCCGAGAACACGTATGAAACAAATTGGGATTTTGTTCTAAATAACCCTGGATATACGGCTGCTCTCGATGGGGTTGTACAAGCAGAGGGTATTGAAGTCATAACGTTTAGGGATAAGCCTTACTTGATTGCAGATCACCACATAGGAAATAGGTTTTCCCAGCTTACTACTTGTGAACAGATTTACGAATGGGTAAAAGACAGAGGACCCGAAGAGGACAAATTCGAACCTGGAGGAGAGCTTGATCTAAACGTTCTAGGAAATCATATGGATGCTGATTTTGCAACAAGTGTGAGTGTTTTGAGGCATAAGAAAGAAATATTCTCTAACCTTGAGTTCTTGAGAAGGATAAGGGAGCAAGTCAACGTTGAAGGTTCTATAGATAGATCCTTGGCTTTCTTTGACATTGAGGAGAATATGTGGGCTCGCTTTATGTGGCTATTTGATCCATTATATCAAGCAAGATTCAAACAAGGGTTCAGCAATTTTTCTCCAGAGGATAATGTTGCTCTGTTCGAGGAGGTTGACAAAAGGTTCGTCAAGTACTATAGGGGTGAAGGCAGAATAAAGGACCCTTGGGGAGACTATGAGGTCCTCCACAGAGGAGGTAATTGGCGTATTGCTAGAGAGACGGGTCCCGATGCTAGACGGAAGATGTGGCATGACAAGCGTCCCGTTATGCACGGGGGGCAGGGAGTTGAGCTATACATACTTTTGAAAGAGGAAAGGGCCACAGGAAAATTTGACTACACTATGGTGGCGCCTAGAAGAAATGCAAGCCTTGGTGGCCTTAAAGATCATTTCAACGGTTTGGAGGAGGATCTGATTGAGAAAGGGAAAAATCAGTGGGGTGGTAACCTTAATTGTATTGGTTCTCCTAGGATTACAGGAAGTGGTCTTTCTCCTTCGGATATGGCACACGCGATGAACGAATTAGATCTAAATATGAGAATAAGAGTGCCTAAGAAGTTCAGAGTGTAGCTCTGATTCTGTCAATGTTCTTCGCGACTTCTTCGCCTTTTTTGGTCAGCTTCAGAACCTTGAGGCGTCCCTCTTTCTGGAATGTTATTAGGTCTGCCTTGTGCATCTCGTTCAGAATCTTTACGATGTGGCTATAGGTGCAGTCCACAATTTTAGCTAGTGAAGATGCATACTGCTCCGTCTGAGAATTGAGCAAAGTCACGAGCATCATGGCCGGTTTCTCGCGAAAGAAAACACCAAAGATTTTTTTGTTTTTTGCAGCCACGTGTAATCACTCCAACAGTTATGTTGTGATGATGTTGATGGAAAACCGAGGTTTCTTTATATGGCTTTGGGTTGTAGTTAAGAGCAATTCAGATCCCAACCGACCCGTTTCCACCCACCAACACTAGACCGTTCGAACTTCTATTTAAGGATGTTGTTCAGCAAATTGCTAACGCTAAAAGGTTTTGAAAAAAAGGGTGCGCTCGGGGACGACAGGGATTCTGTTTCTGTCGCACTGTGCCGTCTGCCGACGCAAGTCGGGGGGATTGACTTGCGGGTATTTTCCGCGCGACCTCCAATGCTCTGTGGTGTGTTAGTATAATGCTGGAAACCCAACCAATATACTAAATTGTATATTTGTATATGTTATATATAAAGGTTGTGATAATGAAAATCTATGTGCTCTCGAGAAAGGTTTAAAAACAAGGATGACCGGGGGGAACCTATGGCTCGCGATAGCTTCCTGGACAGCAGAACAAAGATACCTTTCTTCGGGATTGTCGCAATGGTTCTAATCGTGGCAATAGTTGCTGTATCATTGAGAACCCAAGTGGCAGGACTTTTCCCAGAGAGCACAGTCACTGTCAGAAGTTCCGATGCAATTACGGGTAACGTGGTTGGATCCGGAAGCGCCAGTTTTTACGGTCAGAGAGAAATTCCCCTCGTGCACAAAACACGCCTACGTGCGAGCATGCACCAATATGATGAAATCCTAATATTCATTGTTGATGAGGATGCCAGAACTGCGAGAGTATCATCTGGAAACTTGGAGACAACTGTTGCGCTTTCACCAAGAAATGATGGCAGTGGCCTGACCGCTACCTTCGAGTTTGCAGGAAAAAATAGGAGGATAGATGTCTTCGCGATGACTGGGAGGCTGCTGTACTCTGAGCCCGGGACGAGCGCGCTAGTTCCCGAACTGAAATTATCTGATGTCGTCTCTTACGACGGCTCTTTCGAGTACAAAAACGTACAGTACGGTATCTCTTTTGTCCCGTCAGGAGAATACATTATGATTTCTGGTAGATCTACAGAATCTAAGATATCTCTTGTAAGGCAGGGCAGCTCGTATGCTGGCACGTGGTTCGAGAGTAAGAAGGGCCACCCCCTAAAGCTCAACCCTGGAGACAGGACAGTAGTGTTAGAGAACATGTGGTGATTTTTCTCACAGGACTTCTTTCACAGGGGAGGTCCTATGCAACAAAAAGGATACCAGATAACTTATGATGTCTACGCTAGTGATAAGGGTCTTGAGTCGCTCCTAGAAAAGAAAGAAATGGATATCCAATTTAGGTTTGGAGGCACAATAATAGGGCACATAGAATATGACAGGTATGTCGAAATCTTCAAATTCACCCAAGAGCTTTTCGATACTCCTGGCGTGATAGATGTAGGGTACTTCTAGATACTTGCAAGCTTCTCCGTGAACTTCTCAGGTACGCCCATTTTCTTAGTTATGCCGAGCTTCTCTCCACAGGAGTCGCAGGCGAAGAGTATGGCTTTCTTGCCGTAGAAACTCTTTCTAGCATAGGGGACAACTACTTCACCATCGTGCATGCAGAATGGGCACTGGTAGATTATCTCAGCAGTTAGTTTATTCTCGTGTTCTTTCTTTTCTTCCGTATATCCGCACTTAGTGCAGGTATATTCGCTCGCGCGGACCTTGTAGTTTCCAGTCTTCTTATCTCTGGGCTTCTCCATCATGCCTTTTCCGCACTCCTCGCAGGGGATGTGTCGCACCCACGCTATAGCTTTGCCTTTATCTGCTGTAAACTTCCTTCTTGTGAAGTAGACGCACTCGCCCATGCTGTCAGGTATTTCCAATGCCATGAGGCAGCACAGGCACCTTCTACTGATAAATCTTCCGAAACGTTTATATCCCTTTAAATTCGGAATTGACCTATGGCCCACAAGAAAGACTCCAAAGAACTGAAAGATGAACATGTCAATGGATATAAGCTTCATCCTATTGATCACGCTTCAATTGACAAGATAATCAAGAACGTTGAGCATGTTCACTCTACTGATTACCAGACGAGCATAGAGAAAGACTATGTGGATCAATTGGATAACATGCGTGGCTTGGTAAGATCTCATCTTAAGGGTCATGATTCTGAAGATTATGAGAACATTAACTTCAAGGATCTGAGGATAAAAGGGGTTAAGGCATCGGATGCGGAGAAGAAGAAGGCAGCTAGTGATTTACTCTATAGGATTGGCACAGCCATGATGGCAAGAGAGAGGGGCACTTCAGTGAAGGATTTAGAATCACATTACTCAAACAAGAACCAGTTCCATAGAGAGCTCAAGGAGCACATAGAGAGCAAGATGGCTTCTGGGAGATTGAAGAATTTTGATTCCATTGTTGACTATCTTACCAACGTAAAGAACCTTCCTTTGGCGTTTGATAGAGATGAAAACCTACAGAAATTGTTCGATTCTTACATAACAAATACAGATGAGAAAAGGAAATCTATGGAAGAGAACATTGGGGAGATGATTAAACGTTCTCAGTTGGGTGAAAAAGATAACACGAGAGTTCAAGGATACATGAACACTAAGTTTGCTGAAGCAGGCCATGACCTTAAAGTCAAGAATGCTCCTCAGCATGTTGGTGCGGCTATTCAATATTCATTGCCTCAGCTTCTTAATCCGGAGTATAATGGAGAACTCGATAAGAAAGCCAAACACCTGAAAAAGATAAAGAAAAAGTAAGGCCAAACCTTTATAAGCGGCCTAAGTCTTCGCTTTATTAATGGCTGATAAGAAAGAGTCTGGACTCGAGGAGTCTCTACCTGACGTGCCAATGCCAGCAATGGCTAAAGAGAAACTTGATTCTATGAAGAAGACTCTAGACTCTTTCAAGGACAAGGTTCTGGCCAGGTTTGAAGGCTACATCATGGGCATAGCACTTGCTCCTCCTGAAAAAGAGGGTGAGAGAAAGGACAAGGTGAACGTTCTCGTGCTCATAGATGACATGGAATCCACCAAGATGTCTAAGGATGAGCTCCATGAGAAGATGACTAAGGCCATCGAAGCGATAGCCGCTGATGTGGACAAGAATATCGCTGTGGATGTCTTACTCATCTCAGAGTTCTGGCAGTCCTGCTACGATGGGAAGTACGAGCTCCTGCAGCTAGTGACAGTCTCTGCCCCTGTGTATGATTCGGGTATGCTTGGGGCTATCAAGATTGCAGAGATCCACAAGAATATGATCCTGAAGAAGTTCGAGAAGTACATCGCCTGCTATGTCCTTGCAGGATCGATAGTACGGGGCAAGGCGACCCCCGACTCTGACATCGATGTCTTCGTAGTTATTGATGATACTGACGTTAAGAAGATGTCTCGCGTAGAGCTCAAGGATAAGCTTCGTGCTATCATCAATGATATGACTATCCAGGCAGGTCAGATGACTGGTATTCAGAACAAGCTCAGCATCCAGGTTTACATCTTGACAGATTTCTGGGATAACATGAAGGAAGCTAATCCTATAATTTTCACATTCCTAAGGGATGGTGTTCCCTTCTATGATAGGGGAGTTTTCATGCCTTGGAAGCAGCTCCTCAAGATGGGAAAAATCAGACCATCTCACGAAGCGATAGAACTCTACAAGTCAACAGGAGACCAAATGCTTGACAGGATAAGGTTCAAGCTAAAAGATATAGCAGTAGAAGACATATGGTACGCAACCATAACACCTAGCCAGGCAGCGATAATGCTTTATGGCCATCCTCCTCCTGTACCCAGAGAGATTCCTAGTGTCATGCGTGACCTTTTTGTCAAGAAGGAGAAAGTGTTCAAAGAAGAACACATAAAGTTCCTGGAGAAAGTAATCAAGATTCACAAGGATGTAGAGTACGGAAAAATCAAGAACATAACCGGAACACAAGTACAGGAACTACTTGAAAAAGCAGAATTATTCCTCAAGGCGCTATCAGAACTCTACAATAAGATAGATACCAGAAAAGAGGAGGAGAGCATCCAGCACATCTACGAAGCAGTCGTCACGGTAATCAGAGACGTACTAAAGATAGAAGGTGTAGAGAAGGTATCTGACGCGAAGACGGTTGAATATTTCGAGAAAGAAGTTGTGCACAAGGGAGTAATCCCTGAACGATACTTGAGAATCCTAAAAGAGGTTCACAAAGCCAAGAAGGACTACGATCAGGGGAAGCTCACGAAAGCAGAAGTGGCGGAAGTCCAGAAGAACAGCCGCGAACTCTTGAAGTTCCTGGTCGAGCACGTTCAGCGTGTCCGCAGCAAAGAGTTGGAGCGCGTCAAATTGAGAATCAAGCGCGGAGAGAAGGTGGGCGAGGTACTCTTCTTGGGCAAGGATGCTTTCATCACTAGAGATATCAGCCAGGAGAATCCAGAGATACTGACTGCAAAGATTTCCAAAGATGGAGCTCTTGAGAAGCTCCAAGACTCTTCGCTTGAGAAGTTCGAACACGCATTGGCAAAGGATAGGGTTCCGCAAAAGATTGCGGTCACCCAGCAGCTTGTTTCTAGCCTACATGAGATCTTCGGTGGGGACGTCGAGATTCTCCTAAACTAAATGTTCTCACCGGACAGTGTTGTGACAAGGTTTTTATAGGGACTGGAGTTCCGCTATTTTGGTGATGAGACAGTGAAATCAGGGTGTGAGGTGGTAGAGGCTATGACAGTCAATCCGATCGCTGCTTCGCCGCGCATGAGCATCCATGATGTCGCACTTCTTATGGACAAGCACAACGTGGGCTCAGTCCTGATCATCTCTCACGGGAATCTCCTTGGTCTTGTGACTGAGAGAGATTTTGTCACCCGGGCATGTCTTGGAGGATATAACTCCCGCGCGACGCCAGTGAGTAGCATCATGAGCCGTGATCTCATAACTGTAGGTCCTGGAATGGATCTTTTTGATGCGCTAAATATAATGAAGGATGCGGAAATCAGACATCTTCCTGTGATGGATGGTGGAAGAACATTAGGGTTCGTTACTGCTAAAGATATCCTGAAGATTCAACCGAACCTGCTGGAGAATTTTGTGGATCTCTTCCAGCTCAGAGAGGAAGGTCATAAGCTCAAGCGTGCCGCAGCAACGTTAGAGCTGGATGATGACTACTAGTTTTTTATATTGTTCTGGAATCCTGTTATCATGAGAAGTGTTGATGTCGTGAGATTTGGCCCGATGAGTTTTCTCTCATTATACGTGCCAGTGGATGAACTTATGCACGAGAACACTCGCAGGTTTTATCATCAAGGAAAAACAGCTGTGTTGGCTAACGAACCTAAGGATGAGGATATTTTATCCTACATTTCTGGGCTTCCAGATGAGCTCTTGAAAGAAAAAGTTAATGTTTGTTACAATGATATAGGATTCATCGATGGAACTGTTAGGAATTTACTTAATGATCGCATCGTAGACGCAATTACACACACCATGTTAGATAGATCTGCAAACCAATGGAGACACCATTCATACGATGAAGTGAAGGCCATGGTTGCTGGGAGCTGTGCTACAAAGGTCTTCAGAGAGATTGCATCAAAGATTGGTGAGGATGCATACAATATGAAATCTTCAAACTATCCTCTTGTAAAGATAGAAGGAAAATTTCTGAAGGTTGCTGATGATAATGGAGGATCAAATCATGGTAGAAGTTCATTTGAAATCAAGCAGTATATTATGGAGGAGCACAGACATATGGATCAGTGTCTAGATAGAGGGTTTGTTGTTGAATACGACAACATGAAACTTACCGATAGAAAGATTATTTCAGGCAGTGGCACTGTAGACTTTGCGAACAAGTTCTACGAATAAGTTCTAGAATTTCTTTATCTCTTCAACAAGATCACTTGCGAGATAAGTATAACCCTTCTTTTTCTTGAGCAGTATGTCTCCTATCTGGCCAGTTATGTACGTGGCGTTCAGAGCAGCCTGCCAGCCGTCATGAAGCTGGGCGTAGTATCCTGCTGCTAGGCCAGCGAGCACGTCGCCAGTCCCGCCTTTTGTGAGGCCTGAATTTCCCGTGGTGTTTTTTACAGCCTCTTTCGCACCCACTATCAAGTCTTCCTTTCCCTTGAGAACCACGACATTCTTTCTCTTCAGGAAAAGGGCAGGAACTTTTTTTATTTTGGAGTTCCTTAGGAATTCTTCGTACTCTCTCTTGTGAGGTGTGAGAATTGAGTTCTTTAGTTCATGGGCTTGGACCATGCTCAAAGCATCAGCATCTATTACCTTGTCCCATGCGAGCTGCGACAGTTTTCGTACGAGCCGTTTTGTGCTGGGATGCCTTCCGAGACCATTTCCTAGGAGCGTGACGTCTGCGCTCTCCATCAGTAGTTTCAATTCCTTGTAGTGTTTCATGGAGAGGTGTTTGCCAGGAAATTTCTTAGTGATAAGATCAGGATAGATGGTGTTCACAGCCCAGGCAACTTTTTCTGGGGCGGCAACGATTGCAAGGTCTGCGCCTGACCTGAGGGCGGCTATCCCTGCGAGAGCGGGTGCCCCCACGAACTCTTCGGAGCCTCCTATGATTAGTACCACTCCGTTCTCTCTCTTGTGACTCTTGGGATCCCTTGAAGGGATGACTAAGTCTTTTTTCGTTAAGGTTCTCATGGTATGCCTATGTCTACTACGACAGTCTTGTCCTGCCAGTCTTTCAAGCCAGTTTTTAGGTCGTGGAAAGTAACTATCAGGTCCGGCCAGAACAGGTCTTCGTGCTCTCCGGTGTCAGGATGAAGTCCTGTAGGGATGTCCACTGCAACTTTGAATGCAGGAGTCTCGTTCCATTTTTTTGAGAGGCTTTTCAATGGCTCTTTCAGTCCGCCTTCGGCACCAGTACCTAGCAGTGCGTCCACGAGACAGTCGTATTTCTCAAGATTAGCAGTGTCTACGAATAGTCTGGGATGCAGTTTCTTGTGATTATGTTTTGCCCCTTCCCTGAGCTTCTTCTTGCTCCCTAAGAACCAGATGTCTACGTGGTACTCGTCCTGTAGCTCTCTGGCCGCGACGAAACCGTCACCTCCATTGTTTCCATGTAGTGTCAAGAACAGGATCTTCTTTCCTTTAGGCACTCTAGTTCTTATGTGTTCGGCGAGACCCTTGCCTGCGCGTTCCATTAGATGGAGCCTGGAGATTCCTTGCTCGACAGCGCTCTCCTCCATCTTAATCATCTCTTTGGTAGTAAGCATTCTAAAGGTACAGAATAACAGCTATAAAATACTACAGCTTGTTGAGAGCGGTCAGGAACTCCTTGTTCCTTTTCTGGAGCCTTTTTGCGGCCTCAGGGAGGGATTTCTTCACATCGCCCTTGCCTTCAACGATAAACTTAGG
>JAAOYH010000026.1 GCA_018221245.1 Candidatus Woesearchaeota archaeon | reverse complement strand
ACTAGAGCTCTGTATGGGCAGACTTCCAGATGGTAAGATCATGGTGGCGAAACAGTCTGCCATAGAGGCAAATTGCCCTCATGGATTCATTGTTAGACAAGGGAACGAGAAGACCTCAGATGTCGCTAAGCAATTAGCGAAGAAGCTAGAGTGCCACCCAGATGATATCATTCCGCTACTTCCTCCCGGTGGCGTGAAGCTAGGTGTTAAGATATTAGGCACTACCAGAACTCAATTGTAATCTCTGACATCCCTTTACGGAACTCCTCGACCTCGACTTCAGGTATCTCTGGAAAGATAATCTGGTCGTTATAGCCGTAGGAACAACTCATGCAGTATTCCCTCAGAGAACTATCCATGTTGAAGCCCATCATCAAGACATAAGGGTGTATGCTTGTGCTGCCGCATTTCGGACAGATTTTTGTGAACATGCTACCTCCTGGCAGCGTACTCGTACGTGTTTCTGGGACCTGAATTCTTGAAATCGATGATGTTGGTTTTCCTCAGTTTCTTGAGGCTCATCGTCACAGATCCTATGCTGATTTTAAGAGCCAATGCTATCTGTCGACTCGTATACCAGCTACCCTCGTGCTTGGTAAGAAATTCGTACACCTCTTGCTGCCCCATGTATTCCCCGACGCTACTTTAGGAGGTGGAGGATATAAACCTTGCTGTTTTTCGGAGAATGTGACAAATTAGAGCATTAGAAGTATAATTCCTACTATGAATATAACGAATCCTACACCCTCGCCTACCCAGCCGTAGATCTCATTTTGGTTGAGTTGAGAGAAATATTCTTTGGCCTGATCTTGCCACTCGTTCATCTTGCGGGCAAAATCTTCCCACTTTTCCTGTGCTTGTTGCTTTATCTCGTCGAAGTCCATCTATTCGCTCCAGTCGGGCATGCCTCCTGATACGCCTAGGGCTGTGTTGTGCTCCTGCCAGCACGATTCGCACTGCCAGCGTTGGAAATCTATGTTGCCTGCCACGTGCGTGTTTTTCTTTGTCATCTCTGTTTTACATTTGGGACACTGCATATCTTTCCACAGAAAAGACTGTTTATAAAGTTTAGCAGGGGGAGATTGGGTCTGCTCTCTCCATTGGGAACTCTTCACAGGCGACGGGGTTCTGTTTGCTCCCAACTACACCTATTAAGTCTACCCTTGAACCATCTGCAACAAGAACGGGTATCTTTAGGGAGATGTCCTCGCCAGCATCAGTAGCAGAATCCTTGATATTGACTAAGCTCTCTGCCTGTCCTGTCACTATGAGTAACTTGACTCCTTGAAGATTGACACTGTCATCTAAAACTCTACCTCTGAGATTTATATTATCTCCTTCTATACAGAACTGGCTTATACTCACTTCTATCTGCTCACACTCGTTGTTGATGCTGATATCGATGCTCCAGTTCATTATCATTCCTCCAAGAGCGACAGCGAATGCCATCAGGAGAATTGTAGCAATAAGTGGGCTCATTCCTCTTCTAGAAGCTAGAAGACCTATTCCCTCACCTCTCACCATACACGGAGGTCGAGAGAAAGAGGTTTATAAATATTTGGTCTCGTCGGGCTACGCACTCCAGCGTTCCAGCATCTCTTCTTCAACGGGATGTAGCCGTCCAGGGATGATGAGCGCGTGCAATGGCTTGCCGAAATCTGTCTTCTTGAGATCTTCTACCTTTCCTGAGACTATCTTTTGATCTGGGCATCCTAGCCGGGCAACACCTATCACAGGAGTCAGGCTCTCTATCCTATTTTCCGGGGTAAGCTCCTCCGCTTTCTCAAGGAGCTCGAGAGCCTCTTTGACAGACATGTATTTTTTCTCGTCGGCCTTGATATCCAGAAGGCATAATGTGTGGAGGCCCCTCTCAGAATTTTCTTTTATGCCATTCAAGAAACTAGTGGGCTCATATCCCTTTGACCAGTAGGGGATGCTCACAGTCTTGCCATACCTGTAGAGCTCCAGCCCTACTTCTCCGATGGCATTCATAATGCTCGTATTGTGGATTACTTTTACTTCGATATCTTCTTTTACTGCGCGAAGATAAATGTCTGCGTGTGTCGTTGCTCCGAAAGGATCGCCGATGACTAGGAATACTACTTTCTCTTTCTTTGCTTT
>JAAOYH010000025.1 GCA_018221245.1 Candidatus Woesearchaeota archaeon | reverse complement strand
TTGTGTGCCACCTCAACAGGCGTCTGCGGTTTCTCCAGGAGCTGAGCGATGATCGCTTGTGCTCTCTTGGACTTCATAGCCGCCGCCTGGCCAGGGGTGAGCTCCTTCGATGGTAGAGCATGTAGCTCTCCTTGTTTATCGTCGATGATTTTCACGAATTATAATAAATGTTATAACTAGTTTATAAATTTTTTACTATTGTTTATATATTTCTCCAGCAATCTTACCCTGATGTGCGGAATAATAGGACATTCAGGAGAAGGCCTTGCGAAAGTAGAAGCAGGCCTGAAAAGCCTCGAGTATCGCGGGTACGACAGCTGGGGTGTTGCCTGGAATGATAACGATAAGATAAGAATCAGGAAGCAGACAGGTAAGATTAGCGAGGCAGATAGTCTGTCAGGATCCTCACAATACTCTATAGGCCACACCCGATGGGCGACCCACGGAAGCGTGACGAACGAGAACGCCCACCCACATTCATCAGAACGTGTGGCCATCGTCCACAATGGAATCATAGAGAACCATGAGAGCCTCAGGAAGGATCTGGTCAAGAAGGGCCACATATTCTCCTCGGAGACAGACTCCGAGACAATACCCCACCTAATAGAGCGCTTCTTAGACACGAACGAACCGCAAGAGGCATTCAGACAGGCCATGATGCTCCTAGAAGGAAGTTTTGCAGTCGTGGCGATGATAGAAGGATACGATGCCATACTCTTCGCCAGGAAAGGATCTCCCCTCATACTAGGGATAGGAGAAGAAGAGCACTTCGTCGCCTCAGATATACCTGCGTTTCTCGACCACACAGATAAGATAGTTCTGGTAGATGACGGGCAGTACGGGCTGATAAACGGGAAGTGGGAGCTCCGAGACATAGAGACAGATACACTCATAGAGCGTCAGCCCGAGAAGACGACCGTCAAGAAAGAGGCAGTCAAGAAAGGGAAGTACCCTCACTTCATGCTCAAAGAGATGCACGAACAGCCCAAGACAATCCGCACAGCAGGCGAACAAGATACTGGCAGACTAGAGAATGCAATCGACCTGATATCTCAAAAAGAAGAGATTGTCCTCATGGGAAGCGGGTCCAGCTACCACGCGTGCATCGCAGGGAGCCAAATAATCACTAAGCTTACTGGCAAAAGAACATTTCCCTTGCTTGCTAGCGAATGCGAAACTAACCTCTCACTGCTTACAAGGAAAGCAGCAGTCATAGCCATCTCACAATCGGGAGAGACTGCAGATCTGCTTGATGCTGTTGTGCTCGCAAAAAAAAGGGGCTCTCCCCTCATAGCCATCACCAACTCACAGGCAAGCAGCCTGGTAAGAGCCGTAGATGAGTACCTGCTCCTGAACGCAGGCCCAGAGATATGCGTCCTAAGTACTAAGTCGTACACGAGCCAGCTCTCCGCACTGTTCATTCTAGCAATGCGCATGTCAGGCAGGGATGGAAAGACTGAGCTCAGGCACGCGAGTTTAGCATCTGAGAGAGTTCTAGCATGGTGCGAAAAGAACCTTCCACCTATAGCCAAAAAAATAGCACAGAAAGACTCCCTGTTCGTGATAGGGAGAGGCAACGCCCACCCTACAGCTCTTGAAGGAGCCTTGAAGATCAAGGAGGCAAGCTACATCCACGCAGAAGGTTTTGCAGGGGGAGAACTCAAGCACGGTACCATCAGCCTCATCGAAAAAGGCACCCCCCTCATCAGCGTAGCCACACAAGGCACGAGAACACTCACAATCAGCAACGCGATGGAAGTAAAATCAAGAGGAGGACTAATCATAGGGATAGACTCCAAACCCAGTCCCGTCTATGATATCCACATCCCCGTAGCGAGCGTCGGAATCCTGGATCCTGTCGTGCAGGCACTTCCATTCCAGTACCTTGCGTATCTTCTAGCATTAGAACGCGGCCATGATCCTGACAAGCCAAGGAATCTCGCGAAATCAGTTACCGTCAGATAAGAATATATGATCTTTACCCTTGAAGTTAAGACGCTTCACTCTTGCATCAGTCTCGCCCATCAATCTCTTCGTAAGGTGGTAGCGATCCTCCTCATTAGAAATATCTGCCGAGAGGTCATACGCACAAATGCTCGGCCATCTCTTGGAGAACGTCTTCAGCACAGACAATCTATCATGTCCTCGGGCCCACTGCATCGGCCTGGGCATGAACAGGATCCCATCTCCCTCTAGATCGTACACATCTGCGACCAGAACGCGCATGTCATCTCTCTTGTCTAATTCCTTGCTAAGAGTTATCCCAATAATCTCTTTGTGAGGCACATGCTTCATTATCGCGAAAAGGTCCTCCTCATAACCCTTTCTGGTGCGGGCTATTCCCAAATAATAGATATTTGTCTCTTTATCAGGCCTGAAGAACTTCTCAAACTCATTAGCAAGGGCTTTCATATTGCCTGGCTGATAACGTCATATATAAAAACCATCAGTTGTTCTCATCGCCATCAAGGGCCTATAGTGTAGCTTGGTATCACACGAGGTTTGGGACCTCGCAACCGGAGTTCGAATCTTCGTAGGCCCATTTCAGCAGCTAATAGCGACGCCGCCTTCTGAAACGCACTCGATCTCATCATCATCAATCTTGTAGCCGGTTATTGAAGAATCAAACACCTTCTTGATACAACAGAGCTGTTTGGCTGCATCCGCAAGAACTCCCTCAGCGGTATCTTCACATGAAGTCAGATCGGCCTGGATATCTGATTTTTCCTGAGCGAGAGAGTCAGAGAGCTGCTGACATAGCTTTTCTGCCTTGCCTGCATTTGTCGTGCATGTTTCCAGAGATGTTTTGGTGCTTTCCAAGGTTGTTTGCGACTCCTGCAAAGAAGAGGTCAGCTGATTACGCTGCATAGTCATGCCGTCAAGAGAAGATGTTAAGCCAGAATTCTTATCTTTAAGGCCCTGCATATCCCCGAGATACTCCTCAGGGACCCCATACGCTTTCATCTGCCTGTACATACCATATCCTTTCAGCATCGGAACAAAGACGAAGATGATGAGCAGAATCAGTGCAACTGCAGCAAGCAAGTAGTATCCTTTGGGAATCTCTTTAATTTTCATGCTGTTTTCCAGACGCGCAGGTTCTTAAATCCTCCTCTATTTATTTTCTATATAGTTAATACTCTTGAATCAGCCCACAATCTTTATAAGGCACATCCAGATTCTGCACCATCTTATGGCAAAGAAAGGTGTCGTCACGAGGTTCGGGCCCCGCTACGGCCGTACCACAAGGGAACAGCTAGGCAAGGTAGAGTCCCAATACAAGGGAAAGCAGAAGTGCCCGCACTGCAGCTACACCGCGGTCAAGCGGCTCGCGGCAGGTATCTGGCACTGCACCAAGTGTGACACGAAGTTCACGTCGCGCGCCTATGGCGTCCGCAAACCGCTCCCCATAAGGAGCAAAACGGAGGAACATGCAGATGTATAAGTGCTTCTACTGTAAAAAAGAAATCAAGCCGGAACATATCCGTAAACGCGTCAGGTGCGTCTACTGCGGAAGCAAAATCCTCTTCAAGGCGCGTACGAAGAACGTAACCATCCAAGCAAGATGAGCTATACGTGCACAATCCTGACTCCGTACAGCGAGAAGACGATGCGGTCTCTCTTCAGCACAGAACTTGAGAGGTCGTACGCTCGCTCAGATATTAGCATCACACAAGAAAGGAGGAATGCAGCGTTCAAAATCACGGCCCAGGACATCACAGCCCTGAGAGCTGCCGTGAACAGCGTCACCAGCATCCTTTCAACATACGAGAAAACCCTCGAGGCAACACGATGACAGATATGGAACGCATCAGGACCGTGGAGCAGACACTCCACATGACAGCTGTCCAAAGACAGGCTCAACAGTCACAATTGGATGAAATCGAGCATGCTATTTCTGAACTCACTAGCGATACTACATACAGAATAGTGGGAAGTATGATGGTCAAGACAGATCCTGTAAAGCTGAAAGAGGAACTTAGCAATAAGCGAGAGACTATCTCGGCAACCCTTAAGGCACTAGAGGAGCAGGAAAGTAAGCTCAGGGAAGAGATGCAGAAATTCCAAAAAGAGGCAGTAGAATGACTTGGGAAAACGTAAATACTGCAATAGAGATGATCCTCGAGGATTCTACAACCAGTAGAGCAGTCAGGGAGAAGATCCAAGCCATACAATCCTACTTAGAGACCTCTGACGAAGATGATCAGAGAAAGATATCTTCTGTATTAGGCAACTTAGAGGATATGAGCTCCGACGTAAACCTGCCTCCTTACGTGCGCACCCAACTATACAGTCTCAGCAGCGAGCTTGAGGCAGCAGGTCGGGGAGAATAACTACTTCCGCGCTGTTGCGAACAACTCTTCATCTAATCTCATCATCTCTTGTTCTACTATGATAGGATCCCATCCAACAGCAAGTAGGCGCTCTCTTATTTCGTCAGGGTGCATATCCTTTGCGCGCATCTTCATCACATAATGCTGCAAGGTGGCGAGAGGATCTCCCCTATTCGCCTTCTTCTGCAATTCGAGGTGCTTCTGATCTCTCTTGATCTGTTCCAGTCTTTTTAACTCATGTTTCTTATGAGTCTTAAAGTACTGTAAACTACCGAATGACCCCAAGATAGCTACAATTCCAAACAATCCCACAATCCATAATCCGCCTGTAGAATCGCGTTTCTCCCGTGGTTTAAGATCGCTTACGAACACAGGACTCTCCTCAAAAACAACCTCATCGACCTCTGAAATTTCTTCATCAGAAATCTCTGGTTCAGGAGTCTCGTTCAAATCCACAGGATCTTCAATAATCTCGACCTCTTCCGTCGGGATATCCACCTCTTCTCCAATAGCAAAAAAGCTGAATCCTGGCAATGCAACTGTGAAGTGTAAATTATGGGCAAAAACCCTTGAGACCTCTGGCTTGTAAGGAACCCACACTTCATCTTCAAGACGGTATACTGTGACTTCTTCAGGTAGAATATCTGTTTCATCGAACCATTTATCAGGGATTGAAAACGTCAGTCCGAACTTATCGACATTTTCTGGCGCGGTCTTGAGATCCAGAGAGTAGAACTTGTATATTTTAGCAGGCAGTTCGCTAATAAAAGGAGGCTTGGAAGAATATTGTACTGTATACAAGGTAGCTACGCTAACCTCATTCACAAACCTCAATTCTCCCCCGAAAACATCTACGCTACGAGACTCGAACTTTAACGACATGCCTGGCTCGATATTCAACCACACCCTCTTATCTGATGCATCAACAATTGAATTTGATAACTCATTTTCAGATAGAGAATCATCTTCTATTAGCTCGTTAGTCGCAGCTAGTACGACAGGTAGAACGAGCAAAACCACTATCCACATATACCGTCGCAATGTCACCAATACACCAGGCCTTTCTCGAGGAGCGCCGGTTTTTAAGCGTTGCTACGGCTTCCAGCGAAGCATCGTTCTAGGGAAAGGTATAGAGTCCTTGATGCTGTCTAGGCCACAAATCCAAGAGATTAATCGCTCGATTCCCATTCCGAAGCCACCGTGTGGCACTGAACCATAGCGTCTAGTATCCAGGTAAAATTCGTACTCAGTGATGTCTTCTCCTTCTTCTTCTAAACGACGTTTGATGTGCTCTATATCTGCCTCTCTCTCAGAGCCACCTATGAGCTCGCCGTACCCTTCCGGTGCTATGAAGTCCACACCGTGGACAGTCTTCGGGTCGTCTGGCGACTCAGTCATGTAGAACGCCTTGACTTTCTTAGGGTAGTGAGTCACTATGATAGGCGTATCGTAGAGTGCTGAGAGCTTGTCCTCTTCTACTGTTCGGAGATCCTTTCCCCATTCGATATCAAGATCGCACTTATCTTTCAGAATCTTTAGTGCCTCTGTATAAGTCATTCTCGGGAAAGGCTTCTCAACCACAGGTTGTAGTTTGTCTAACTCTCTCCCTAGAATCTCCAGTTCTCTTTGACGTTCTTCTAGGACTTTCTTTACTACATATTTGAGTAGGGCCTCTCCAATTCTGATTACCTCGTCAAAGTCACCCCACGCGACTTCCATCTCAGCATGCCAGTACTCTGTCAGGTGTCTCGAAGTCTTGGATTTTTCTGCACGGAAGCTCGGGGCCACAGTGTATATCTTTTCTAGTGCGAATATAGCCGGCTCTGCATATAGCTGCCAGGTTTGCGCGAGGAATACTCCTTCTTGTCCAAAGTATGGCACATTGAACAGCGTGCTTCCTCCCTCACATTGCACGCTCTGGAAAATAGGGCTCTGGTACTCGTAGAACCCCTCTCCTCTGAAGTGCTCGTGGATGGCCCCGAACACAGTGGAACGGATCTTCATTATGGCAGTCATCTTCTGAGACCTTAACCACAGGTGGCGATTGTCCGCCAGGAATTCTACACTCTGATCCTTCGTGATAGGGAAAGTGTCAGACGCACCTATTACTACTAACTCTTCAACGACCATCTCTACTCCTGTAGGTGCGCGCTCATCCTTGTGCAGGGTGCCCTTTACAGTTATGCTTGCCTCTACCTGTAGTTTCACTACCTGATCCCAGAGCTCTTGAGCAACATCCTCTCTTTTGACGATGCACTGGATTATGTCTGAGCTGTCTCTGAGGACAATGAACTTGAATTTATTCGATTCGCGCTCTCTGTAAATCCAGCCGCGTAGCTCAGCGGCGCCTTCTCCTTGCGCGATTGCCTCCTTGATTGTTATGAATCCCATATTTAGCCTCCATGATGTTATGGTTAATAATGTTGTTGTAAAAGAAGAGCTTGCTAACTATTCAAACGCTTGGCCGTATACTTTCTGTATGCATGTGCTGGCATAATGCTCCAGAGCTGATTCTCTTTTATAAAGATTTCCCGATGTCAGCGCGTTCTGCACCGACGAGACGTTCCCAGTCTTCCGCTAGCATCCTGATAGAATTGTGATGTGTGCCTGCAGAGAAGACAACATGTTCTCTTGTGAACAATTCCTCGTCGGCATAGATAGGGATGTCGAACAGGTTACCCCAAGGAGGGACCGTTCCTACCTTGCAGCCAGTGGCCTCAAAAACCACATCCGGGTGCGCTAACGAGCAGTTTTTCTCACCTATAATTTTCTTAATCTTCCTTAAGTCTAATTTTCTATGTCCTGAGACCACGCACAGAAATATCTTGCCTGACTTTGATTGTAGGACTAAAGCTTTTGCTGCTTCTTCAAGACTAGTGCCTCTGACTTTAGCAGCGTCCTCTGAGGAATGGACGTGCTCGTGCTCGAGTTTCTCGTAATTTACGCCTGCTTCGTCGAGCTTTTTCAGGATTTCCTTGTAGGTTTCCTCAGTCATCGATCAAGATGTCTTCTAGAACAATAAATAGGTTAGGGTTAAAAGACAGGCCCCATTCCCATAATCATGGCATTCATCACCCCCTTTGTGCTAGCAAGCATACTTAGCCTTCCTTTTACAGGAGGTATAGAGGATACGTTGAACTATTCAGAAACAGTCAAGCCTGCTCACAGGATAAAGAATGTGGATGCTATTGGTGAGACCAAAGGAGTGTATGGGATGCTCCTTCAAAGCGATAAAAAGTACGGGCTACGATCAACTCTTGATGTTGAGAGAGGTAACATTTTCACAATGCTAGTCATATCCGACCCGAAGACTGGAGAGCATACAGCATATGGACTCAGTCCAAAAGGCGACTCTGAAGAGTTCAGAGGGTACATGCAAATATCAAAAGGTAAGTTAATAGATGAAGATTCCAGCTGCAGAACTAGGGATTACTACGGATTGGAAGGAGTCGATAAATCATGTAAGGCTGGCGAGCTAGCCAACATTAAGAAGAACGCCATGGCTGCAGCGGAGTTTCTGGAAAAAACCATCTGTTCCGAAAGAGTACTTGACCCTTGGGATCAAGATTTTAGAGACGCGTACTGCGCTACTTTTTCAGACTGAGTCCAAGATCGTCTAACTGCTGCTGACTTACAGAACTTGGAGCATCCAGCATAAGATCTCGGGCATCCTTATTCTTAGGGAACGCTATGACTTCCCTAATAGACTCTTCTCCAACCATGAGCGCTGCAAGCCTGTCAAGACCGAAAGCAAGTCCGCCGTGAGGTGGCGCACCTAATCTTAGGGCAGATAAAAGGAAGCCAAACTTCTCTTCTGCCTCTTTCTCTGATATCTTAAGAGCTGTGAATATTTTTTTCTGTAGGTCCACATCGTGACATCTTATTGAACCACCACCAATCTCTGAGCCATTAAGAACCATATCATAGGCATATGAGAAGACCTTATCGAGCTCTCCCTTTTCCATAGCAGGTATATCTTCTGCCTTAGGCATTGTGAAAGGATGGTGCATCGCCAAGTACCTGTCTTGTTCCTTACTATAATCAAACATAGGGAAGTCAACTACCCAAAACAGGGCCCAGTCAGTCTTCCATTCCTTTCTCAGGTCAGGCTTGTCTGTGCCGTATTTTTCCATGACCTCTTTGTAAGGGAGTCTTGGTAATGGTGTCTTGATTGTTACGCCAAGTACTTCTTTGAATATGTGGGCCATCAGGCCATCGAGTATTTCGTAGATGTCCTTTTCTTCCACGAAAGCCATCTCTATGTCCAGCTGTGTGAACTCAGGTTGCCTGTCCGCCCGAAGATCCTCGTCGCGGAAGCATCTGACAATCTGTGCGTACCTGTCATATCCTGATATCATGAGCAATTGCTTGAAGAGCTGCGGACTCTGAGGCAGAGCATAGAAGTTTCCTGGCTGTACTCTGCTGGGAACAAGATAGTCTCTCGCACCTTCCGGCGTGGATTTAGCCATGAAAGGAGTCTCTATATCTAGGAAGTTGTTCTTGTCTAGATAGTCACGCATAGTCTTGGTGAGTTTGTGTCTTAACACTAAGTTCTTCTGCATTCTAGTTCTTCTCAAGTCTAAGAACCTGTGCTTCAATCTGGTCTCTTCCGTGGATTCTACACTATCATCTAGTTCCAGAGGAAGTGGATCTGAAGGGTTGAGGACTTCTAATGATATGGCTGAGAGTTCTATCTCGCCTGTAACTAGTTCTTTCCTTATCTGCTTCTCTGGTCGTGTCTTGACCTCTCCCGTTATTTTTAGAACTGATTCCTTTCTTATATCTGCTAATTTAGAAGACTCTACAACATCTTTAGGAATGAAACACTGGGTCTTACCATACCTGTCACGAATCATGACGAACCCTATCTTTCCTTGTACCCTGATAGAATCTGCCCAGCCCGCAAGAGTTACTGTCTTACCCGCGTGCTCTGCTCTCAACTCCCCACATGTGTGTGTGCGATGCATGATTTGGCAGAACTTGTCGTCGTATATAAATGCTACGAGAAAGTCCCATATATGAATAATTCCGAATACATATATAGTGTGTGTGATTCCCAATTTCATGAGACATGATTACCATATTCACGTCATCAAGCTGGATGATCGCATCAAATACCGATGTGCACATCCCATTTTCGGTTATACTCTGGAAGATAATTTAGAGCTTCCCCGCGAATCTCCTGAAGATGCTGTCGACAGAGTCATGCAGGTTACTAAAGATAATTCCTTTATAGGGTACATCAAATGTGAGACGATTGATGAAGAGAGTGTATTCATTCCAATGAGTGATGATGAAGTTAAGGCCACATTGCTGAGCGGACTTGATGAAATAAAGGACCAACAGATGAGGGGCCTATATTTTGACCTTGATGATTTCGTAGATGTCGTAGAACGTTTCCCTGAACTCAGTTGGTTGACCCCATATTTTATGCCGCATGAATGCAAAGCTCTCTATGACATCGCGGATTTCGTGAAGCGCGGCGAGCGCGAAGAGGACTATGAACTGCTCGGTCAACTTTACACTTGCAGGCGCTCAATGGAACGACTCGATGAATTTGTCGACGGAGAGCTGTCATTCAGCAAGTATGGATATAACAGCCCAGCAACTCGAGAGAATACGGAAAAAATTATTACGCGCCTCTCTACAGGCCTCCATTACGTAAAGAACGTCGAGAGCGGCTTGCGTATCTCAGGGATTATCGAACGAGACTAAGCTCGTACAACACCCTCTCCACCTTCTGCAGGTTGTACTTGATAGAATCGTATTTTCTTCTAAGATCTGAGTTCCTGAATGCAAACTGGCTGAGCTGCCCGTAAACAGAATCTATAAGATCACGAATTTTCTGGACGGTCTCCTTGTCTTTTGCAGTCCCTTTATTGACTGCATATCGCATCATCTCTCCCGTCAGGTCTGAGACCCCTCCCAAGAACTCTTCTACAGAAACAGGAGGGAGGTCATTCATTGAAATGAGGCTGCCTTCTTTTAGGAAGTGCATGAACGCCTTCGCTTCCACGTACTCCTCTAGCGCATTAGATAAAGCTCCTTGGTGCCTGAGCCTTCCCTCTGCCAGGGGCAGGAGTTCTTCAAAGATAGAGTCTGCCTTCTTGAGCAGTTCTTCTGCCTGTTTCACGTCTGAACGTTGGAGAGCGTATATCGCTTGCTTGCTTGCCTTGAGGGCGTCTCTCGAGCGCTTGATTATCGCCTCTCTGGCCTCGTCATCATCTTCGTAGCGCTTCCTAAGGTCTGTAAATTCCTGTTCGTTAATCATGAACGGGCTATGTAGAAGTGGTTTAAATATTATGTGTCGCCGAAAGTATGGTTTCTGCCCTGTTTGGAGTTTATGTAAGTACCCATATGTTCAGTCAGTTCCTCTGAAGCGTTTGGCAGGAAGACCCATTGGTGACCGTTTTTGAAGAATACTCGTTGCTCTGCATCTTCTGGAATATTTGCGTTGAGCTCATCTAATAGTGCAGGCGTACATCTGTAGAGTGCCCGTCTCTTCTCCGAATCGTTCTCCATATACTTTTTCATGGCATACGCATCGCCTTTACCTGCTGCCAGAACTTCGTAAAGTATCATAATGGGTTCTTTCCACGATTCAGGGAGATCATTATCTGAATCCCAACCCATGACATCTTCGATACTATCCATATAATATTTGGTTCATCGCGCATTTATAAACTTTTCTTATTTTCACCACCTATAAGTGATTACATAACTGTTGCTTATTTCTATACACTACAATATTACCCGACGATACCATGCGTAACCTTTAAATACCGACCAGTCCAGAGTCAGAAGAGTATGAGCGTCATGTCCAATTCATTAGCGTTTCTCGGCGAGATAGGAATGTATGATGTTGTTTTGCCCTTCTTGCTGATATTCACCATCGTATTCGGAATCCTAGAGAAGAGTAAGATATTCGGATCCGAGAAAGTAGGAGACAAAACCTACTCCAGGAAGAACCTGAACGCAATGGTCGCGTTCTGTACGGGCTTCTTCGTTGTAGCCTCCACTCAGCTCGTTGCAATAATCAACGAATTCGTCGCTGGAATGGCACTCATCCTGCTGATAATAATAATGTTTATGATAATGGTCGCCACATTCCACAAGCAGCAAGACGCGGATGGCCTCGACCTCACTAAATGGATGACACCCCTGGTGACATTCGTCATAATTTCAATAGTGCTTATTTTCCTGAGCGCAGCTAATTGGCTAGACGTCATATGGGCGTACATAGCATTCGATTGGGACAGCACAATAGTCGGCACCCTGGCACTCCTGTTGATTATCGCAGGAGCAATGTGGTTGCTCGTAAGAACTCCAAAGGAGAAAAAATCAGACTCGTAGGTGGTACAAAATGGCATATCAAGATATATTTTACAGATTCGCTGATTTGGGCGCGGTGGACGTGTTTATACCGTTCATCCTGATCTTCACGATCGTATTCGCGGTCCTGCAGAAGATCAAGCTGTTCGGAAAAGACAGCAAGCGCTACAACGTCGTAATTGGTCTAGTGATGGGCCTTTCGGTCGTGTTCCCACACGTCCTAGGGTACTATCCACCAGAGAAGGACATAGTGCTAATCATCAACCAAGCTCTTCCCAATGTGAGCATCGTCATAGTGGCGATAGTGATGGCACTCCTGGTAATAGGTGTGTTCGGAGCACGCTGGGAAATAGGAGAGGGTACCTTATCTGGATGGGTCGCGATTATGTCGTTCCTCCTGATAATCTACATCTTCGGTGCAGCCGCTAACTGGTGGTACTACCCTGGATGGCTCTGGATGATGCAAGATCCCGAAACGGTGACACTGGTGATTACGATACTCGTATTTGCGATTATCATCTGGTTCATCACCAAGGAAGAGAAGGAAGAGAAGGAAGACAACGTCTTCCAGAAACTCGGAAAAGCCTTCTCCGAGCCACTAAACAAGGAGTAAATGGCAACACTCCTGGATACCGGGCTGGCAGACCTGTTCAGCTTCGTACTTACCTTCCTATTAGTATACACTGTTGTGTATGGCGTCCTCTCATGGCGCAAATGGATGGGAAATCAGCCCGGTACCTATGCCATCATCGCTTTTTCTATTGCTTTCATGATGACAATATCACCACCAGCGCGAGCCTTCCTACAACTGGTGACTCCTTGGTATATTGCACTGGCAATGGTGATATTCTTCATCCTTTTCATAGCGAGCATGTTCGGCCTTTCTGCCGACAAGGACTTTCCTAATATCATAAAGGATTCTCGTGCCAGAAACTGGATAATGATATTCTCTGTGCTGATATTATTGGCAGGACTGGCGTTCACGTTCGGCCAGACCTTGCTGTCAGGTCAACCAGGAGGTCAACAACCTACGCAGCCACCCCCTGGGACTGTAATAGGAGGGGATGGTTCTGCACCCATAGGCGTGGGTGAGCCAACAAACTCTCAAGATTTTTCAAGCAACCTGATCAATACAATGATTCATCCTAAAGTGCTAGGAATGATTTTGATACTGTTGATCGCTTCGTTCAGCATCTACTTCCTGAGTAGCGAGAAATAATTATTTCTTCTGAGGCACTTTCATCACGTTAGCTATCCTTGACAGCTCCGCAACATTGTCCGTGAAGACAGGTAGGACCTTCGCGAAGACCTTCTCCATCGCCTTCACTTCAGCACCCACATCCAGAATGTTCTTGTCGTACTCTCCAATCTTGCCGATGACTGCCTGGTGCAACTGATCGAACTGCTGCTTGATGTCATCCAGGCGCTGTTCAAACTTAGTGATTCTCTCTTCAGTAGAATCCTTCCACGCAATGACTTTATTGATGTCACCCATCAGGTCGTTCCACTTCTCGTCAATAATCGCCTCGATTAGCTCTTCCGTATCAGTGGCACCCTCGTACTGGGGCTGCGTCGGTCCGTACGCATTCATCGGTGCAGCCATCGGCTGCGGAGTATTTAAGTGTGTTCCTGCACTCGGGGGTGGAGTCATACCTGGCGAAGTCATCTGCTGGCTAAGCGCGTTGAAAATCTGCGAGCTCGAGAATCCTTGACCCTGCAACTCCTTGATTATATCATTGTTCGACGTGCCCTTACTCTTCAATACCTTTACCTGAGATAGAGCATCAACCAATCTTCCTTACCCCATATTTTGCGTCTTTAATCAGGAGTTCGGCCTCCTTTCTAGTGACGAACCTAGTGGGCTCCCACATATCGAGATATTTCTCAAGGACAGCTAGCTCATGTTTCTTTGCGACAGTCGAGAGCTCCCCTACCATAATGTCTGCTTTGCTGTTGATATCAGTAATGGTACGTCTCAATTCAACGACCTGCTGTGTCAGAACACGAAGCTCAGTCTTTATGTCTCGCTCCATCTGGAGAAGGCTAGTTTCAGAGAGCTGATTCCGCTTTTGGAGGTTCTGATACCTCTCTTCAGTAAGCTTGAGTCTCGTCGCTACAGACGCCACCTGCTGTACCGCTGCAGATACCCCGGGAGGAGTCGTCAAAGGCCGTGCCTGCTTGTGTGGCGGCGCCGGCGGCGGTGTAAAAAGTTGTTCGTCCAAACTTCACCTCTCAGTTTACGGCTGACGGAGCAACATTTATATACTTTGCCACGGGCTTTTTTCTCGACGAGAGGTGGGGAGATAGAGAAAGAGGTTCTTTCATCGGAAGTCTTCCATGAAGGCGAAGAGACCGTCATTCGCGTAGAAGCGGAAGGCATGCCCCTTATCCCCAGTATAGAGGATGAGGAGCTCTTTATGGGCAAAGCCATCGAGCTTCTCGTCGAGACTCCCAACGCAACAAGGATAGTCTTCGCGCAGCAGAGAGAGTACGAATACGAGTATCCGCAAGTCAAGCTCCTTATTGAGATAGCCTTGGCGTACAAGAGATTGGTGAAGCGAAGCCTCGAGTACAGCCTTGCCAGGATGCAGGCATGGGGTGGCTCACTAGACGTCAACCGCGCATATGCTGAGCTTAGAGATATAATCTTCAATACGCTCAAGAAGGATCCTGCAGGAGCGTTTGTGCTGCTGAAAAGAGCAGTCAGAAGAGAAAGAATCAACCTAGAAAAACTACCCCTCCCCGAGGAAAGAAGAGCCCAGTACAAGTACATAGGCCTGCTCGAGAACGTCGCAGGAGTTCTAGAGAAGACAGAGATGATACGGCGGCTCGAGCCATATCTATCAGGGCATAAGGTAGGGGACAGGACGGTCTACAGGCGAGTTCTCTCCCCCGTCGTGAAGCCTGACTTCATGTTCACAAAGCTGATGGCAAACCTTCCTAGAGGAGCGCGCCAGATAGCAAGTTACAGGTTAGGCGAGACAGAAGTCGTAATCTTCGAGCTGGAAGACGATATCCAATATCTCTACCACGTAACGCCTCCAGAGTTCAAGCTGGACGAGGCCCGTTACGAGCTGCTCGACCAGGCCAGGAACATTCTAGCCGAGCACAAACCCGACAAGAGAGAGTTCTTCAATCCTAAGAGGATGAGAGAGGTATTTTCAAACGTGGGCCGTGACCTCTTGAATGAGCTCGCACAGATCAGAGAGATACGACTCTCCGATGAGGAGCTTGATGACCTGACCCAGATACTCATCCGTTACACTGTGGGCTTCGGCCTGATTGAGATTCTATTAGCAGATCCGAAAATCCAAGACGTTACGGTCAACAGCCCTATGGGCCACGTACCCATGTTCGTCGTGCACGAGGATTTTGGAGAATGCACAACAAACATATTCCCAAGCATCCAAGACGCAGAGTCTTGGGCAACCAAGCTCAGGATTATGTCTGGAAGACCTTTGGACGAGGCAGATCCTGTTCTGGATACTGAGATTGAGATACCAGGGATAGCCAACGCTCGTGTAGGTGTTATAGCGCCACCATTGAACCCGACAGGAATAGCGTACGCTTTCAGAAGGCACAGAGATAGACCGTGGACTATAGCACTCTTCATGAAAAACAAAATGATTAATTCATTAGGAGCAGGATTGCTGAGCTTCATCATAGATGGCAACAGGACAATGCTGATTGCAGGAACAAGATCCGCAGGTAAAAGCTCTCTACTCGGTGCTGTCATGGTAGAGATTATGCGGCGCTATAGAGTCATCACTATCGAAGACACATTAGAGCTTCCAGTAAGGCCTCTGAGAGATTTGGGCTATAACATCCAATCCATGAAGGTCGCTGGAGCGTTATCTAAAGGAGATGCAGAGGTTCCTGCAGATCTTGGAATCAGGACTACCCTGCGTCTGGGAGACAGCGCACTGATTATAGGCGAGGTACGTGGAACCGAAGCTCAAGCACTATACGAAGCGATGAGAGTCGGAGCATTAGCAAATGTTGTCGCGGGTACAATCCACGGGGACTCCCCTTATGGTGTATTCGACAGGGTCGTGAATGATCTTGGAGTGCCCAGGACAAGCTTCAAGGCCACAGATATAATTGTCGTGGCAAATCCTATCAAGTCCGCTGACGGCCTCCACAAATATAGACGAATCACCAGAATCACAGAAGTCAGGAAGGACTGGCAAGAGGATCCAAACAGAGAGCACGGGTTCGTAGACCTCATGAGATACAACGCAACTACGGACGAGCTCGAGCCGACTGATGAGCTCATCAATGGCGACTCCGATATCCTCAAATCCATCGCGGGCTCCGTGAAAGATTGGGCAGGCAACTGGGAGGCCGTGTGGGAGAACATTCTTCTACGTGCAAAGATCAAACAAAGACTAGTAGATGTAGCAACCGAGACCAACGATTCTGAACTCCTAGAGGCCAACTTCATCATCCAGGCGAACGACCAGTTCCATAACCTGAGCGCGCGAATCAAAGAAAGAACCGGTGCACTCGATTCTAAACAGATATACTTCGAGTGGAACGAGTGGCTCTCCAGGCATGTCATTAAACGGAAAGAGGGCAGGTACAAGACTGAACGACGCGAGTCGCGCCACGGGAGGAAATAATGGCATCGATGGACGATCTCGCGAAGAAGTACGTCGAACGGATTAACCAGAGCCTAAACCCCCAGAGAGCACAACCTGAGACTTCTAGCAAACAGTACAAGGATTTCAAAGCACAATATCTCCCTAAGAGGCTCACCCATTATGAAAGGTGGTGCAACACCTCTGTGAAGATATTCTCTGTAAGCCCGAGTAATCAGGAGCGCCCCAAACTGCAACGCGCGATAAATACCTGCCACCTCGAGACCACCCCCGAAGGAATCATATCATTCTCTCTTGTAGCACCTATGTTCTTCATCCTGATGATGGCCGTATTGTTCTTCGTGGCGCCAGTGATGATCACAATAATCACCGGGGGCGATGCAGGAGCTTCCGGCAGCATGTTCATGCTCTTCTTCAGTGTCTTCGTCGGCATAGTTGCCATCCTACCATTGCAAAAGCTCCCTTACTATCTAGCGAATGCTTGGCGCATGAAGGCGAGCAACCAGATGGTTCTGTGCGTGTTCTACATTGTAACTTACATGAGACACACATCTAACCTCGAGCTCGCAATAGATTTCGCGGGCGAACACCTTGCACCGCCTTTGTCGTTGGACATGAAAAAGATTATTTGGGATATAGAGACTGAGAGACATAACTCCATCAAAGAAAGTCTTGACGAGTATCTTGAAGATTGGAAGGAGTGGAATCCTGAGTTCATAGAGTCGATGCACCTCATCGAAGGTAGTCTTCTAGAATCCGCCGAGTCTCGTCGTGTTGAACTGCTAGATAAATCACTCTCCGTGATGCTGGATGAGACGTACGAGAAGATGCTTCATTACGCGCACAATCTGAAATCTCCTCTAACTACCTTGCACATGCTTGGCGTGATTCTGCCAATCTTGGGTTTGGTGATATTGCCTCTTATGGTGAACTTCATCCCAGAAGTAAAGTGGTACCATATGGCGATGATGTACAACGTCTCGTTGCCACTCTTAGTTTATCTGTTGGCTAAGAACATTCTATCCACCCGTCCAACAGGATACGGCAACACAGACATCACCGACATAAATCCTGAGCTGAAACGACTCAAGAAATTTCTCATAGGCGGTCCTAAGGGAATCGCGCTTTCTCCATTCATGGTGAGCGCACTATTGTTGATATCCCTACTTCTAGTCAGCCTTTTCCCAATCGGTTATCACATAGTGAATAGTGACAGAGACTGGGTGATGGCCGTCGACGGTACTTTCGCGGAAGTCCCCATGGGCTCGGATGAGTATAAGGCTGCCAAGTTCTACTTCCTAAACTATCGGGAGATACCTGATCCTAGGGGTGGCACATTTATGCTAGGTCCTTACGGCCTTGGTGCCATCCTGTTCAGTCTTCTGTTGCCCCTCTCTCTGGGCCTGGGAATAGGCGCATATTACAGCATCCGCAGCAAAGACGTCATCGAGATCCGCGAAGAGACCCGTAAGCTTGAGCAAGAGTTTGCTTCTGCGCTCTTCCAGTTAGGCAACCGTCTTGCAGATGGTATACCTGCAGAGATAGCTTTCCAGAAGGTCTCTATAGTGCTCGAGGGCACCAGGACGGCCAAGTTCTTCGACATAGTTACCTCTAACATCACTAAACTTGGAATGGGTATAGAAGATGCGATATTCGATGAGACTAGGGGTGCTATCAAGGAGTATCCTAGCAGTATCATCGAGTCGAGTATGAAGGTCTTGGTGGAGTCCTCAAAGAAAGGACCATTGATAGCTTCCAGGGCTGTAGTGAACATTTCCGAGTACATCAAGCAGATGCACCGCGTTGACGAGCGCTTGAAGGATCTCATGTCTGACGTGATCAGTAGCATGAAATCCCAGATTATGTTCCTAACACCTGTTATTGCGGGCATCGTGATAGGAATAACTAGCATGATATCCACAATTTTAGGATCTATCGGAAACAAGCTTAGCGATTTGGGCACTCAGACAGGGGGGCTGGGGAGTGCGGGCGCAGGATCAGGATTATTAGAGATATTTGGACAGGGAGGCATCCCCACATATCACTTCCAGGCCATAGTGGGCATATATGTCGTGCAGATTACCTACATACTTACTGTGATGGTAAACGGCATAGAGAACGGTACAGATATACTCGCAGAGGAGTATCAGCTCGGGAAGAACCTAAAGCACTCAGTTATGCTTTACGTCATAATCTCTGCCATAACAATTGTGCTGTTCGGCCTGATTGCGGGGTCATTAGCCGATATATAGAAAAAGGCTTACGCTTAATAGGAGATATAATGAGTTTCAACTTACGTGAGAACCGTGATTTGAGGATGGGCATTTGGTACGCTTCGTTCTCTGGCCTATTCTGGTTGGCAGCCAATCTTCTGCTTCCTATATGGCGTGAATCTGGTGCTGACGAGACTATCTTGTTGGTGGTCCAGAACATTAGCATCGCAGTACTGTTCATTACAGTGTTGTTTGGTGTTCTGAACCTTATGCGCGGTTTTAGGGAAGGATTGGTTGGTTAATCTTTTTTTTGTTTGAATTGTTTTCCATATTATCATTAATTAGTTTCTCGTACGCGGGTACGCGCGCGCACGAACCTTTATAAACTAAAAAACTTACATTGTATGTAAAATAACGTAATACTAGCTTACAGAGTATGTAAATGAAGCCGGCAAATTGGTTAAAATGCGGCATTCTACTAATCAGCATCCTACTGCTCACCCCTGGATTTCTAGCAGATGAGCAGATTGTTACGCTGACAACGCCGACAATAGCAGGGGAAGAAGCCACACTCCACGTGGATCCATCATACGCAGGAGCTGTGATTATCCGCGTCACAGGGCCCGGCACCACATACCGGTTCGCTGGAAAAGAGACGGATCCATCCATTCTGGTAAGCCGCGCAGGAAACTATACTGTAAGCGTGTACAGTAAGAGAACAGGCGACATACTCCAGGAGACTTACCTCATGGTGATGGAAACACCAATCTCTGTCGACAAAGACTTCTACTCAGTTGGTGATGAGGTGAACATAGAGACTGTACACGATTCTTCTCATGAGTATACATTATCCTTGCTTCTCCCTGACGGGACCGCTCTTACTCTTATGGGCCTTCTTGATGAAGCTCACACATTTACGGCCAGCATGGGCGGGGTGCACACCGCACAGCTCACAGACCACACCACAGGACAGACATATTCTACAGAGTTTGTGGTTATCCCTGCTGAAACCACAGAGATTGTGCCTGAGACCATCAAAGCAACGACAAACATATCCCGCGTCTCTCTGAACAACGACACTTTCCCCGTCGGAGGCCAGGTGAGAATACATCTGGTCCTTGAGAACAGTGGCCTGTATGATCTGACCATCATCACGCCATCCTCAGAGCTGACCTACCTAGGAGAACTCTCTGACGAGCTGACCTTCTTACCTAGCGAAGCAGGCAACTACACAGTCAGGCTGACGGATAAGGTTTCTGGAGAGGCCTGGACGGTAGACTTCATAGCTTTCGAGAGTTCTAATAAATTGCGCGACCTCAAGCAGAAGTTCTGGCGGGTCAGCATAACAGGTAAGGAACGTGGGGGAAAGCACGACCTGACCGTTAAGAAAGGTCTCAGCAGCATCAAGATGCGTGGCGTCAAGGATCCTGACACAATCAATACTCTTAGGTTCGATCCACCACAACCAGGACACGCCACACCTACAGTCATTGTTGAAGGAGTTGAGCTTGAAAGTGCGACAATCCAATTGCCGAAGAATGGCCCCATAGGAAAGATACTCAGATGCACTGTTGACAATGGAGAGTGCATTGACTGGCGGCCGACAGATATTCCTTTTGTGGATAGAGGTTACTACATCGAATTCGACGTGAACGGATTCAGCGGATTTGCCGGCGAAGGAGTCAACACGACAAACACGCCAACGACCACAGAAGAGTGTGATGACAATACATGCACGAAGACATACTATTCAGGCGTCATGAACTACTACAACGGCTCAGAATACATCCCAATCAACTCTACTATCGAAAGCAAGTCGATAATAATCAGCACAAGAGACTACAACTTTGGCGTCGACAAAGGACTCTACGAAGCATACTTCAGAGATCAGTCAAGCGACACCAACACCCGACCTGTAGCAATGAACGCAAGCGGATACGTTTTTACTTTAGCACCGCAGGATTTCCTACTCTTTGAGCCACACAAAGGAGCTGTAGCTGGTCGTGTAGGAAACAGAGTACAATCAAACGCAATAACAGACGACGACAAAGTAACATACCCGGACCAGTACGACAAGATTGGCACGGCAGGAGGAGTAGCCAACCTCACATTCAGATACGACAGCAGACAACTCAAAGAAGAGCTCGTCATATGGGACCAAGACTACCTCCGCACCAGAGCAACCAGCCAAGTAGACCCCTCAGAATGGAACGTGACAAACCTAGTCTTCAAAACCATCATCAGAAGCTACAAAGACACCGACGACGACAATCAGACTCTGGGTGTATTTTACGGCACAGACAGAGTTAAGTTCAAAGAGTTCGGACTAGCCGCAAACGACGAACAGACAACCTCTGAAGAAATCCACTTCACCGATGCCAACAACGTCACAGTATACACAATTCCCGAACTATACGCATGGGACAGCAACGACTCAAGAATACTACTCAACAAAACCATCAGCATGACCGACTTCGGCAACCTTAGAGTTGATATTTTGACCCCATACTGGTGGTTGAACGACACCGCAAGAGTCTATCCCATCTACATCGACCCAACAACAGAATACAACTTCAGCGACGAAACCTACCTGACAGCAGAATACTGCGAAGCAAACAACAACGGTAATGTTCCACCAAGCGTCCTAAAAGAAGGCTGCACCAGCGGAGGAACAGATATAACCTCAAATTCAGCACTTGACACCCCAAACGATGTTTCCTTGAGCAACCCCGACGTCGGCGGATCAGACGAAGACTGGATACTGTTCACAATCGACGTGCAAGAAAGCGTTCCCGATATAACCTTGATCAACTACAGTTGGAGAGGCAAAGGAGAAGATACCGGAGTCGACATCCACTTCCACGTATGGAACACCACAGGAAACACGTACATAGGAGATTGTACCCCCTACAACACCACAGCAACATACGTATACAAGAACTGCGAATACACCGACAACGATATCATCGACGACGTCATCAACACAAGCGGAAACTCGTATTTTATGGTCCAAGGATTCAGATCAGGCGGAGGCGCCAGACAAATACAAACCGACTTCTTCGAGATGCAAGTGACGTACAACACAGCACCAGTCATAAGCAATGCGGAGATAAACGACACGAGTCTGGTCAACATCGACGCCGTAGTAAAAGTTAATGCATCCATCTCTAACTCCACACCCCTTTATACTGTGACTCTCCAAATTACCCCTCCTGTATCTTCGGCTTTCAATACTACGCCAACTCAAAACGGCGCCGAATACTACAACGACACAATAGTTCTAAACGAAAGAGGCCAATGGACTTTCACATTCTACGCCAACGACACTATAACAAAAGTGGCCACACCTGTTGTAGCACAGGATCAAGCAAGTAACGCTTACATTCAGGTTCTGGATTGCGGCGACACAGTCACGAACAACATAACCCTCAAAGACAACTTGACAGCCACAGGAGACTGCTTCATCATAGGAAATGACGACGTTATTATCGACGGCGCAGGATACACAATAACAGGAGATGGTGGAAGCGGAGATTATGGTGTATTTAACGACGACTACAACAGAATTACTGTCAAGAACCTAATAATAGATACTTTCAACAGGGGCGTAACCTTCGACGCAACAAGCGGGGTAACATCAAATCACACAATAAAAAACATCACAATAAAAAATTCTTCTTCCACCAACATATATGTTACTGAATTATGGAATTCCACCATATCACTCATCACCATCAACAATTCAGATCAAACAGGGATATTTATCGATAAAGGCAAAGGAAACAGCATACTGCACAGCTGGATCAACACAACAAGCTCAACGGGGATCACTATTAGTGGAGTGGATATTAATGACACAGTAATAAGGAACAACACAATATATTCTACAACATCTCCAGGAATATTTGCTCCAAGCTACGCTACAAGGATTGAATACAACCACATAGTGTCATCAAGCAGTGAGGGAATAAGCTCATGGGGTAACAGGATAAACATCACAGGAAACAACATAACAAGCGGCAACAGTATTGCTGCTATAAGAGTGATAAACAATCCAATAGGACGTGTTGTCAACAACACGATTAATGCAATAGGCAGTTCAAAGGGAATAGAAATTTCGGAACCACATATAGAGATCATCAACAACACAATAACAACAGAAAACAATGACAACATAAGAATTTATGAAGCAAGCAATGAAATAATTAACGTCACAATTGAGAACAATCAACTCTTCACAGGAGGGGCCTACGACGACATAGACTTCTTATCCTCTAACATGAACGGCACCACTCTCAAGAACCAGCAGGTAGCCAGATACGACTTCGGTGGAAACAACAGAATAACAGTGGAGAACGACAGAATAAGCATCTCTTTCATACAAGGCATAGACACAATAATCAGGACTAATTTTTCAAGAGATATCCGACTCGGCGACAACTGGGCATACGTAAATGGATCTATATCGGCCCTCAACAAGTCAGCTAACATCACCTTCTACAACTTACCTAACCAATTCAATCCGCTCACCTACAGGGATGGCTCGTTATGCGGAAGCACATGTACACCACTCAGCCTCTCAGGAGGAGCGTTCACATTCAACGTCACAGGCTGGAGCAACTACACCATCGGCAACAACAGCCAACTAGATATCAATAATCCAGGAGGAAGCACAGACACACAAATAACATTCACAGCCAACTACACAAACGTAACCTCAGACGAAAGCATCAACGGCACAGGAATAGGATGCAACATC
>JAAOYH010000003.1 GCA_018221245.1 Candidatus Woesearchaeota archaeon | reverse complement strand
TCCCGACCACAACCTATTTAAAACACCTCTTGGCCTGCAAGAATATGATGTTTTGTCCGAAATGCGGCTCTCTCATGACACCAAAGCAGGAAAAAGGGAAGAAGTTCTTCGCTTGCTCCTGCGGATACACAAACAAAAAGGGAACCCAACCAAGTATCGTCAAAGAGATCGTCAAAGAGAAACCCTCTGAAGAGATGCCAGATATCATCACCGAAGAAATAAGCATCCTTCCTCTTACAGAAGAGACATGTCCCAAGTGTAAGCACGACCAAGCACACTGGTGGACAAAACAGATGCGCGCCTCGGACGAACCCGAAACTAAGTTCTTGAAGTGCGAGAAGTGCAAATACACCTGGCGTGACCGGAGCTAATATGAGCCTGCCCGTGAAGCGGATTGTGACACATACCGACTTCGACGGGATATGTTGCGCAGTGATGTTGCACGCAATCCATGGTGAACTCGATGTCGAGTTTCGAGAACCTTACGACAGCAAGGCAGGAAGGTTTCTTGCAGAGCCCACTGATGCAGTCACAGATCTTCCGTTCCCTGCAGAAGGATGTGCACTCTACTATGATCATCACCCCCAGGCAGTCAAGGTGCCTGATAGCTCAAAGTACCATCTTGACGTCAAGCAGCCGAGCTGCGCAGGATATATCTACAGGCTCAACAAGGATGATCACGACCTTTCAATGTTTAAACCACTAATAAAAGAAGTTGACAGAATAGACTCTGGAAAATTCTCAAAAGATAATATCGAGAACCCAGGACCCGTTGATCAGATATCTATCGCTTTATTGAGAAACCCAGAAGATTTCGAGTTCATGCGAAAAATAATCAAGATGCTACAATCATTGTCGATAGAGGAAACCGCATCTCATCCAGAAGTGCAGAGAAAATTCAGGGAGGAGCAGAACGAGAACAAAAGATTCATGGAACATGCCGAAGAGAGCTCCAGAATGGAAGGAAAAGTTCTCGTCGTAGATCTCTGCAGAAAAGATGAACTCCCCTCAGGGAACCCATTCGAGCTATACCTGAAATTTCCAAAAGCAGAGTTTGTCCTAAAAATTAGGGACGATCCCAAGGCAGAAGGCATGGTGAGGATGGGCCTCTACAAGAACGTCTGGACACCTAAGAATAAAGTCCATTTAGGACTGCTTGCCCAGAAGCACGGAGGCGGCGGTCATAAAGGAGCTGCTGGATGCGGAATCAAACTTGAAGAGAAAGAACAAGTTCTGGCAGAGATTATCAAAGCCATGAACGATGCCGTTTAAATAGGAAGATATCATTCTCATAATATGGCGCAGCTACCATGTCCCAAATGCGGATCAGAAGATACTGTAGGCACGTTCTGCAAGTCATGCCTGCGAGAGCTCCATCCCCTGGTGAAAGATATGAAGGAAGTGAAGTTAGTTCTATGCCATTCCTGCGACAGAGTTAGAGGGAAAGCCTGGCAGCCTTTAGCTCTTGAAGACGCAATTAAGAAGGCTGTAGATAACGCTGTGAAGCCCTCAATGGATGCCAAGATATCAGAGATTGTCGTCGAGACACCTGACATAATCAAGAAGCCAGGCATCAATCGTTCAATAGATGTAGATATCCTAGTGAGGGGAAAACAAGAAGAGGCTCCCGAAGAGTATGAAGAAGAATACGTTCTCCCTCTAAGCTACGAGGTAACAGTCTGCACCCATTGCAAAAAAGCCTCGCCCACTTACTACGAAGGTATTCTACAGATAAGGAACGAGACACCTGAAGCGAAAGAAAAACTCAAAAAACTACTCTCAGAAAAACGCAGTGTGCACCTGACAAACTCTTCAAAAGTTGAGAGTGGAACAGATTACTATCTCTCAGATCATAGGGTCGTGGCACAGTTAGTCAAACATCTGCAGAAAAAGTTTGGTGGAGAACTGAAGGTGAACGCGCAGCACTTCTCAGAAAATAAACAGTCAGGGAAGATTCTCTACAGGACCACTGCATTTTTAGCGCTCCCTGATTATTCCAAAGGCGACATCGTGAAGAAAGGAGATGGATACTTCTTAATCACAGGCATCAGCACAAAAATAATAGCAAGAGAACTCCTCACAGGAGAAAAGGGCTCTTTCCAATACCATAGGGACGAGGCTGAAAGGCTTGAGCCCGTGGACGTGCAAGTCTCCGGAGCTGGCGAGGTCCTCCACCCTGAGACGTTTCAACCCACTACAGTGGAGAACTCGGCAGATTTATCGGGTGCGAAGCCAGGAGATACTGTGAAGGTAGTTATTGATGGGAACCATCTGTTCTGTCTCAGAAAATCTCTTTGAAGACGAACCTTTCTTTCCCGCCCTCGATGAAGCACGCCAGACCTATCTCGGACTTATGCACGCTGGTCAGACACTGGAAAGTGTTCACGGCACCGATCTTCACCCATCCAAGCCAAGGCACACGGAATACGCCACGCCCGAGAATAACCGGACAAGTTCCCTCTTCACAGGGAATTGTATACGTGACATGGTACTCTCCCTGAAAAGAGCTTGTCTTAGGTAGAGGTTCCCTGTTATTATCTCCTTTTATCACGAAGAATCTTCCATCACTGTCTTGATCCACGCCAACGACTCGATGAATTATCGGGTAGGCTCTACCTCCCCAGTACACGACGATATCGCCTCTGCTTATCTTGTCTTCCTTTATTCCTAGTAGAATTATTATGTCTCCCTTGTTGAAACCGTTCTTCATTGGGTACTCTCTGAACTCCTGTTCTGTTATCTCTAACTTAAGGTACTCGTCCTGATGTTGCATCCACCAATCGTCGAATCCCATGTTGTGTTCCATGCTGTTGCTCACCACCGCAACCACAGGGAACTGTGTCCCTAGTAGGAGGCCAAGAAGAGGATAGAGCACCCACTTGATGACTACGAATGCGAACAAGATGCTGAGCGCCCAGCTAAGCACACTATCATCATTCCATAGCCAGTGCCAGAATCTCTTGATATCTTTCAGCAGGTCATCCATCTCTGTCGAGGCCATCCTAGTCGCTTATAAAGGTTATGGAGAAAGACTGATTAAGGCGCGCAAATGCATTAGCTTGTGGAGTTCACAGAAAGAATATCTGTCGTTGTCAAACCTAACGCCAGGAAAAACGTCATCCTGAAAAAAGGGAATCCTCTCCACGTTGCCATTGCAGCCCCTCCTGAGAATGGGAAAGCAAACAAGGAGCTTGAGCGTTTTCTCTCGAAGCTGTCGGGAAAAAAGGCAGTGGTTAAGTCAGGTTTCACGTCCAAGAGAAAGACTGTTCTCCTAAGCTAGATGTGGTGAGAGTTTCTTCTCTATGTCTTTGTGGAATAGCTCTTTGGAACCCATGTCGTTCATGAGCATCAAATCAACCATCTCTAGCACAGTGTGGAGTTGCTGGGCGTAGATATCTTCTGTCCGTTCTCTTGCCTCGAGCTCTATAAAATCCTTGAAGCTCTTGGCATCAGCAGATCTTCCAGTGGACTTCTCCCTCGCTACGACCCGATCGAAGCGTTTCTTAGGATCTGCGTCCACACCCACAAGTATAGCGTTGGTCTGCTGCCTGAGCAGGCTGGCCTCATGAGGGTTGCGTATGCTCTCTATGACACAGTCCCCCTGAACGCGCTGGAGCGCAAGCTTCATCAACACTTCCGGACCGTGCTCTTTCCTGAGTTCATTTCCCAGTTTCTGCATAGAACGCCTATCCTTATCTAACCCCTTCTTGTCAGCCTCTTCCCTGATAATATCTGAGAGGCTGAGAGTCTGGAAACCCATATCCTTCAAGTAGTCTGAAACCGTACCCTTGCCCGCCCCTATCGT
Organism: Candidatus Woesearchaeota archaeon; assembly: GCA_018221245.1. GTDB lineage: Archaea > Nanobdellota > Nanobdellia > Woesearchaeales > UBA525 > UBA525. The sequence goes on along the minus strand of JAAOYH010000003.1, from coordinate 1,555 downwards.
TCCGACAATTCCAACAAGCATGAACTAACCTCCTAATGGCATGTGCCGTCTACTCCTCAGAGTTGTCCTCGTCGAAGAAATTAGTGAGTTTTCGGCTCTTAATCTTGGCTCTGTAGCTTATCACTGGCATCAATCCATACCCCGTTTTGCGGGTTTATAAAGAAGGTCGTACTCCAATATTACCCAAATGGATATAACGGTCAGGACCTATGGCTCTGAGGTGCGGAAAAGAAATCATTCTTTGGCTCTCAGGTCGAGAATATTCCTCATATCTTCGTATGTAATCTCTCCGGAATCTGCCTGAATCCTCAGATTCAGCATGTTCAGAGATGCTAGAACCAGCGTGATGTTCCATACGGGAACCTCTGCCTGCTGGAGGATGCATATCTCTTGGGAAGCCTGCTGTCCAGCGTATTTTTCCTTGAGGTGCTTTTCTGCTAGCTCTCTTGCCTCTGTAAGCCCTATTTTCAGTATTTTCGTGTCAAGCTCCCTTAAAACGCCAGATTCTTTCAAGACCTCCTCTGGAGGCCTGGATTCTATGGGATCTGTAGTGAAAACGGTTATCTTGTCTGTCTTTTTTCCATAGTAGCCCAGTTCCACTTTTCCTGCGTCCTGTTTGACGTGACAGAACGCGTGCACCAGGTAGTGGTCTGGGTTTGCCTTGTTGAACTCCTTGAATGGCCTGCTTTTCTCTATCTTCTCTATAAGCTCGTGGATATCAGTCATCTTCCACCTCTATTATCTCTCCGTCGGGGCCAGGATTAATGACTGGCACCCCTAATATCTCATCCCTCTCGTGAAAACACTCATGGATGTGACCGCACAGGACGAGCATCGGTAGCCTGGCCTCAATGATCTCCAGAAGACTCTGGTTTCCCACATGCCAGCCGGGCTCTATCTCGTCCACGGCAGTGCCGTATGGTGGCGGGTGGCTCAGTATGATTGTGGTACCGTCTATCAAGTGACCGTGCTGCTCCCCGAGCTGTTCCAGCAGGGGCTCTCTCTGCCTGAACCCGTGACCACCAAAGCCGAAGAACTTTATCCCTTGTACCTCTTTTACTTGGCCATGTACAAAGTGTAGGTTGTTGCACCCCTCAACTATCTGAGCAACCTCTTCTTCCTCCTCATGGTTACCATGAATTATGACTGTCGGCAGGTTAAGAGAATCCAACTCAGTGAGGAAATCTGCCACTCCTTGACCGAATATAGTGAAGTCTCCCGCGCACACGATCATCCCTGGAGATTCCTCCGCTATCAGATCTTTTATCCTCTTGAATGCCTTAGGGTCACCGTGAGTGTCAGTGAAGACTAGTAGCTTCATGGTAGTAGCGGACTGTAAAGAGTATATAAAAGTTCATTCCTCGTTGAGGCCCAGTGCTTCTTTGAGGTCTATGCTGTATTTGCCGTCCTCTAGAATATCTAGGGGGTTGTTCTTCGGCTTGGAGCTCTTGAAAATATTCCAGAAGCTAAAGGCTTGACCCTGACGTTGTATGGGTGGCAGATGCTTCTTGCGAATGTACATGAAAACCTTGGAGCCGCAAGCACACCCTATATC
>JAAOYH010000024.1 GCA_018221245.1 Candidatus Woesearchaeota archaeon | reverse complement strand
ACGAGCTCCTCATAGACAATGTTCACGATATGTTCTCGCGTAGAAATTCCCGTTGGAGGTTTCTCGTTCAGAGCTCTATCCTTTATGCCCTGTGCTAGCTTGAATACCAGCTGAACATTCACGTCTGCCTGAAGCAAAGCTCTCTGTATCTCCTTCACAACCTCATTGATTAGTTTCTCATCTACGAAAGTCGCGCCAGTTATTTTTCTGAGCGTTCCCTTGAGGCTGTCAGACAGCTTGTCGAGGACCATATCTTTAGAAGAACTTACGGCCTTTTATAAGGGTTATGCGGCAACCTTTAAAAACGGCGATAAGCCCCGTTGCAGTACGCACCGGTGATGTAATGGCAGCATGTCGGCCTTCCATAGGGTTCATTCCCAGAAGAAAGCCGTTCGTACGAGTTCGAATCTCGTCCGGTGCATTCTGGCAAACTTATACCTCGACGGCCGATTTCATCATCTAGATTTATATTTGAATTGTGATTCCGCTCAGCACGATGGTGGACCACAGAGTCATAGAGGCACTTGATGCTCTCGCAGGGACGGGAATAAGATACGCCGACGCAAGGATGGTTTATTCTGAGACAAGAGGTTGCTCTGTCTATGACAACGATCCATATCCCTTTTATCACGGCGCAGGCAGAGGTATAGGTGTTCGTGTTCTCTACGACAACGGCTGGGGGTTCTCAAGCGGCCCGCTCATAGATAGGAAAAAGATTGCAGACAAAGCTCTCGAACGCGCCAAGATATCTGCTGCAGTAAATGAAGAAATGGGACACAAAATAAGGCTTTCGCCAATCACAACCAAAGGAGATTTTGAAGCATACGCCCAGGTAGAGGAAAACCCATTCGCAATTTCACAACAAAGAATCGTGCGCGATGTACTGGTCATTGCTGAGACATGCAAAAAACCCTGGGTAGATTCAGTAGACTACTTTGTAGAATTCGATAAGGTAAGAAACCACTTTGCGAACACAGAGGGCGTAAGGTCAGAACAGGAGTTCGTATATGTTAACAGCCATCTTGGAGTACACGCTCAACACGAAGGTGAACTTATCAGCAGAACCTTCGAAGGATTCGCAAACACGTTTCTTGGAGGGTACGAACTATTTAACCACGGATTAAATCTAGAAGAGCACGCCGAAAGAATATGTGAAGAGCTCAAAGAGCTCAAATCCGCACCAAGATGCCCACAAGGCGTCATGGATGTCATACTGGATCCCAGTCAGCTCTATTTACAGATTCACGAAAACGGTCATGGCTTTGAGCTCGACAGAATACTCGGGTGGGAGATAGATTTCGCAGGAGGTAGTTTTCTCAAACCAGAACACTTAGGAAAACTCAAGTATGGTTCTGATAAAGTAAATATTGTCGCCTCAGCAGGAGAAGATTGGGGAGCTGGAACATTCGCATTTGATGATGAGGGAATACCCGGACAGAAAATATACTTGGTCAAGGAGGGTGTCGTAAATAACTTTCTGAGTAGTCGCGAAACAGTAATGGAAGCTAATTTGCCCAAAGATCTCAGATACAGCACAGGAACCATGAGAGCTGAAAACGAGAGTCACATACCACTCATCAGAATGACTAACGTATCATTAGAGGCAGGCAATGATGGCTCAATCGAGGATATCATAAGTAGAACTGAGGAAGGCATCCTGTTCAAGACTAATAAGACCTGGAGTATTGATAACTTGAGGCTGAACTTCGACTTCGGAGCAGAGGTCGGATGGATTATAGAAAATGGAGAGAAAAAACACATGATCAGAACTCCCAGTTACCAAGGAGAGACAGTCAGTTTCTGGAACTCGTGCGTTGATGTGGGTGACAAAGTAGAAGATTATGGCGTTATGAACTGCGGCAAAGGGCAACCTTGTCAAGCAATGAGATGCGGACACGGAACCCCTCCTGCAAGGTTCGAGAATGTCAGGGTTGGAACTGCTGAACCAGGATTCGTTCCAACAGGATCATGCAGAATCAAGAGGCCTTATGGCAGATAATATCAAAGTGGATGCTTTCGCGTACGATGCTATCTCTGATTTAATAAAAAATAAGAAAGCACAAATCGCATTCATAACTGCCGAACTAGAAGCCCAAACTACAAGGGTTGCCAACAATCGCATCACCGAGAATAATGGGACAGATCAAGCAGGAGTTGCAGTAATAGGTGCTGCAGGAAACCATCTTGGGATAACATCATACAATATAGACGATCAAGATCATTTCACATCCATGAAGCGTGCCCTGATTATTGCAGAAGAGTCACCACCCATGGAATGGTTTAAGGGATTTCCACCTCTGAAAAAAGAAATAATCAGAAGGAACATGAAAACAGTCTCAGAATTAGATAGAACTCACGCCATTGCTGAAGCCTGTAAGATGTCCAAAGATGCGGGCTACCTTTTAAGCGGGGCTATAGTCTCCAACAAGATTAACGTCGAAATAAAGACAAGCACCACCCCGCAACCTAACCTGGATAAGATAGTCTGGATGGGAAGTCAACTCTACTGCACCATTACTGCGACAAACTCGGACAACACAATAGAAGCCAAGGCAGGTAGTGTTGGAACCACTGTAAAAAATTTAGGGCTCGACAAAATGGTTAATGAATGCTTAGAGAGCATGAGGTTCCAGGAATCCCTACCCTTGGTGAATCTTCCTCCTGGAAAATACGACGCTGCATTAGCAGCACCATGCAGCTCACACATTCTGCTGTTCCTTTCGTGGTATGGGCTTAACGGAGGCTTCCACAAAAGGGGTGGAACAATATCTTCGGATCTAGAAATGGGCGATAAGCTTCTGGGAAAAAACATTTCTGTCAGAGACAACCCGCAGGATCCCCGATCGCCAATTTGGATACCTGCAGACCTTATGGGCGTACCTAGGGAGAAGACGGTCTTTGTTGAGGATGGCAACCTCAAATCATTATGGTACGATTTCTGGAGTGCACAAAAATACGACCAACCAGCCACAGGACACGGATATACAGTAAGTTTTGGCCCTACACACCTAGAGTTATCTCCTGGAATGGGTCCCAACACTCTAAAACAAGCCGCTAAGGAGATTGGAAATGGGATTGTCGTAAGCAGTTTCAATTACACTCGTCTATCCGGGTGGAAAGATTGCTCTTTTACAGGAATGACTCGGGCAGGAACTTATCTTGTGGAGAATGGAGAGATAATCGCACGCACCCCCAATCTCAGGTTCAACGATAGCGTTCCACACATGCTTTCTGACGACACTTGGTTGAGTAAGAAGCAAGAAGTGTGTCTACCCCCAGAAGTTACAGATGTGGGTCCTGTTCAACTATTCTATACGCCTAAATTCATAGGCGTGAAAGGTTTTAATGTGACAGGCGCCACACCAATAAGCCCCGAATAATGTTTTTTTAAACTCATTAGATTTCTCTCAGCACATTCTGACAAACTAATACTTCAACGACAGATTTCATCATCGGGATTTATATTCTATTGTTGATTCCCGCATCATATGGTGGATTACAGAGTAGAAAAAGCAGTAAAACACCTGCAGAAAAAAGGAGTTAGGTTTGCAGACGTACGCCTCAACCACTATAAGTATCTCGGTCAATGCACATTCGATGGAGATTATCTTGCAAATTGTTTTTCGGGAACCTTTGGAATGGGTGTGCGCGTACTATACGAGAACGGATGGGGATTTGCAGGAGGCAGTCCTGACGGATGGGAGGAAAATGCAGATACCGCCCTAGAACTCGCGCAAGCCAGCAACAGGTTCAACAAGTATCGAAAAAGAATAGAACTGGAGGAAATTGAATGCGCACCTAAAGACCTGGACTACAGTCAACAAAACGTAGAAAATCCGTTCAAGATACCTCGAAAAGCCATTGTTGAATATGTTGCGGAAGTGACTTCCTCACTAAAAAAACCTCAAGTAGATAGCACTTGTTTTTTTTTAGAGTTTGATAATATTAAAAAGCATTACGCGAACACAGAAGGTCTCAAAACAGTTCAAGAATTTTTCTACAGTAGCGGAGACATGCAAGTTCAAGGAACACACAAAGGAGAGGGTTTTACACGCTCATACGATGGAGTCAGCCTCAACGCCCAAGGCGGATGGGAGATTATAGAAGCATGGGACTTTCCAGGAAATGTAGATAGAATCACAAGAGAGCTAACAGAGTTAATGCGATCACCCTCGTGTCCCGAGGGCGAATTCGATTTAATACTCGCTCCCAGTCAACTATATCTCCAAACTCACGAAAATGGACACGGATTTGAGCTTGATCGCATATTGGGAAAAGAGTTATCCTTTGCAGGTGGGAGCTTCTTAAGACCTGAAGACGTGGGAAAACTGCAGTACGGATCAAAAATAGTCAACATCAGAGCAAACGCACATAAAGAGTTTGGTGCGGGCACTTTTAGATTTGATGATGACGGGATTGAAAGCCGAGACATCTACTTGGTCAAAGAGGGAATTTTCAATAATGTTCTAAGTTCACGTGAAACTGTAATGGAAGCCAATTTACCCGCAAATGTTCGACATAGTACCGGCGCAATGCGTGCCGAAGATGATATTTACATCCCTCTTATTAGAATGACCAACATTTACCTCGAACCAGGAAATGACGGCACAATCGATGATATAATTAGCGACACAGAGCGCGGAATAGTACTAGAAACAAGCAACGCTTGGAGCATAGACAACTGGAGAAGAAACTTTCTCTTTGGTACTGAGGTAGGATGGCGTATAGTAGATGGAAAGAAAGCTCAAATGGTAAAGACCCCCATCTACCAAGGAGAGACTATCAGTTTCTGGAATTCCTGCGACAAGATAGGCAGCCATGCAGAAATTCGAGGAGTTGCTAACTGTGGCAAAGGTCAACCTATGCAGTCCATGTACTGCGGTCACCCCTCTCCCGCCGCCAGGTTCAAAAATGTAAAGATAGGAGTGGGCACACCTGGACATTCAGGAGGTTGCAGAATTACTGACAACAGGCGCATAAGTTACAAGTCTATGATCCGGAGAGGTATGAAATCAAGATGACTTGCTGGAACGAAGATACAATAGACAAAATCGAGTTGAAAAGAGAGAAAATCAAAGGAGAATTCGATTACTCTCTTAATTTTGAAGACAGAGCTTTTGGTTCCACAAAAGTTGCCAACAATACAATTGTTGAGAACTGTAGCATAGGAATAGGTGGAGTAGATGTTTTGGTCACATTAGACAAAAAAATAGGCGTCACGAATACGTATGACGTAAGCAAAGATCTTCTATCCGCAATATCTCTTGCCGCAAGTATGGCTAAAGATTCTATTCCCGTACCGTGGATAAAGAAATTTCCCAAGCTGAAAAAAGAATTAAGTATTAATAGATTCAGGAGGCTCGTTCCTGCTGAAGAACGAGTTGACGCACTTGGAGAGCTCAGCATCAAGGTTGAGAAAGAAAACTATAGACTGAACGGCACACTAGAGAGCGTTGTGTACAACCGCCATCTTGCCAACTCAGAATCGGGAGAGCGCCAAATATACAATAGGGGATCACAAGTTCACGCATCCTTTGCGATTACAAACGATGACAACACCATAGAAACAAATTTTGGTGCCATAGGAACGACAATAAAAAAATTATCTCTTGGAAAACGGGTTGACGAAGCTCTTTCTAATATGAAACTCCAAGAAGCTCTGCCTTTAAGAGAGCTCCTCCCCGGAACTTACGATGTTGTGCTCGACGCACCCTGCATTTCACACATTCTCACTTATTGTTCCTGGTTAGGTCTCGACGGGGGCGAATTTCACCAAAGCCACACCTTTACAGCAGGGCATGAACTAGGAAGTCAGTTATTCGGAGATAACATCACGATTTCGGACCAACCATACAATCCCGACAGCCCGTACTGGAGCATTATTGATGAGTTTGGAAATCCAAAACATCCCTATACAACATTTATCGACAAAGGAAAATTCGATAAGCTTTGGTTCGATTATTTATCTGCACTGAAATACAACCAGGAACCTACCGGACATGGAATCGATATGAATTATGGTCCGGGTAACCTGGTCCTAGACGGGGGTAAGGGTCCAGAATCTCTAGATGCTGCAGCAAAAGAACTGCAGAACGGCCTTCTTATTAGAGAGCTAAATTACACTTGCCCAACCAACATGAGTCAAGGTTCTTTCACAGGCATCACTCGCTATGGAACTCTACTCGTTGAAAATGGAGAGATTGTAGCTCGCGTCCCAAACCTTAGATTCCTAGAGAGCGTTCCACACATTCTCAACGAAACAGATTGGCTCTCAAGCGAGCAGGTTATTTCCCCAATGCCCGAAATGTCAGGAACTGACCCCTGGCCAACATTTATCGTTCCAAAATATATGCAAGTTCGTAATTTCAACGTGATTGGTTCTACCCCAATAGACCAGATGCGGTAGGCTTTTAAACTTCTCTGAGGGCCTATATCTCATGAAACGACACGTGCTCGTGTTCTGCGCGCACTCGGATGACCAGGCTTTAGGATGCGGAGGCTATCTCAGCATACTGGCCAAGGAAGGCGCAATAGTGAAGACTATCATCTGCAGCTTCGGAGAGCAGAGCCACCCACACCTGAAGCCAGAGGAGATAAAGCCCACCAGGGTCCTAGAGAGCCAGAGGGTGGATAAGCTGCTTGGAGGTTCTGGTGTCCAGTTCCTCGGACTGAAAGAAGGAAAGTTCTCCAAGGATATCGAGCCCATAAAAGAGAACCTCATAGCCAGAATCAGGGATTTCAAGCCCGAGCTAATCCTCACGCACTCTTCTGACGACCCCCATCCAGATCATAGAGCAGTACACAAGATATTGCTCCAGCTCCATCAAGAAACAAAAAGCAAAGCAGAGATATTCACTTTCGACGTCTGGAACATGTTCAATCTCAGGAAGAGGCACAATCCAAGACTAATAATTAACATCACGAACGTATTCAAGAAAAAGCTCGACGCCATAGATATATTCAGGAGCCAGAGACACACGATGTTCATGCTCTTATGGAGCATCTATGTTAGAGCCATATTCTGGGGATTAAGGTCTGGGAACAGGTACGCAGAAGTTTACTACAAGGTAAGATGATGGGAAAACGAGTAATGATAGACTGGGAGGCTGATGAGAACGTCGAGTGGCACGATTATTCGCCAAAGAAAAATCCTGATAAGAAAACAAGACGCTCCCTTCTAATCACCACAGACAACTTCCTACCAAGACACGACGGCATCAGCAGGTTCCTATCAGAGATACTTCCTCGTCTGAAAGACAAATACGAAATCACTGTCGTATGCCCCGACTACGGGCCCGCCAGAATGGATGGTGTAAGAATAGTGCAAATACCTCTAAGAAAAAAGACATTCGGCGATTACACTCCTGCCAAGTTCAACCTCAGAGATATCAAGGAACTCGTCAAGAGCTCCGACTTGGTATTCAACCAAGGTCTCGGACCCATAGGATTGTGCGGTATCATCGCAGCGAAGACTTTCAGGCGACCAGTCATCAGCTACATTCACTCAGTCGAGTGGGAGCTGTTTCCTAAAGCAATCGCTAATGGGATTTTCAGAGGACCCATAGTCTCATTCAGCAAACTGTTTGCCCGTCTATGCTACAACAGGTGCACGATGCTCATCATGCCATCCGAAAACATAGCCGAACAGTTCTCCTGGCAACGCATAACAACCCCTAAGAGAGTAGCACATCTAGGAGTAGACACCACAAAATTCAAGCAAGGCAACAAGCGAAAGATTAGAGAGAAGCTAGACCTCCCCAAGGATGCGTTCATAGTAGGATTTCACGGCAGGATCGCCCACGAGAAGAACATACTTACCCTTGTAAGAGGATTCAAACGCATGGATGTCAAGAACAAGCAGCTATTGATTATAGGGGACGGTGTCAAGGAGCTTAAAGACAGACTAAGACGCATAAGAGGCGTTACAATCACAGGCAGCACAGATAAACCTGAGGAGTACCTCCAAGCCCTGGATGTTTATGTTATGCCTAGCTTTACTGAGACAACATCCCTGGCAGTTCTAGAGGCGATGGCCACAGGCCTTCCTGTCGTGAGCTCTCGCGTCGGGTTCATCAAGTACTACATCATAGACGGAGAGAACGGAATGTTCTTCGACAACAAATCAGGCTTCGACCTCATGCGCAAGATAGAAGAGCTCTCAAAGGATCACGTCCTCAGAGCGAAGCTCGGACTGAACGCCCGCAAGACGATAGAGAAGAGCTTCCGATGGGAGATGACAGCAGAGAATGTCAAGGACGTCCTGGACGAGATATGAGCTTCCCGTCTACAATTACATCTGAAACATTCATTCCATTAGCAGCGTATACTAAATGACTGACAATTCTTTCCTTATCGTGAGGCTGCAGGTTCTCATCGTTCAGATTGAGAGTCACTATGTCCGCTAGCTTCCCTTCCTCAATAGAACCAATATCATCCCTGCCCAAGAATACGGCACCATTGACTGTTGCCATATCAAGAACTATTTGTGCGCTCGCAGTAGCAGGATCCCAGTAATGGTGTTTATGGAGCAGGGCTGCGACATGCATCTCCCTGAACATATCGAGAGAGTTGTTAGATGCAACACTATCTGTACCTAAGGCCACCACAATGCCACGTTCCTGCATCTCATTCAGAGGCATGACTCCTCCTCCTGAAAGTTTCATGTTGCTCTGTGGACAGTGAACGACTTTTGCCTTTTTTCTAGCAATTATATCCAATTCTCCTTTAGTAAGCCAGACACAGTGAGCCATAGTGACGTTCTCATCGAGGAATCCTATGCTCTCAAGGTATTCCACAGGAAGTTTTCCATGCTTTTCCTTACAGTCAGCACGCTCCTTCCTTGTCTCAGCCACGTGAATATGGATTAGCTTTCCTGAAGATTTATTTTTGATTTGCTTCAGCATATCTTCTGAAGTCGAGTAGATTGCGTGTGGACCATAACAAAACTGCACTCTACTCGAAATATCCTTAGGCAGTTCAACAGTAGCGGGAGATAACGGATGGTCTTCAAGGAACGTGACCGCTCCAAGATAACGAATTCCCTCTTTTTCAGCAACCTCTGCGCAAGAACCCATGCGAAAATACATGTCAACTACGGTTGTGGTGCCTGTGCGGAGCGCCTCCTTGATTCCAAGACGCTTCCCCTCCTTGATATCCTCTTCAGAAAGCTTCGCTTCCCTAGCCCATATATCCTCTAGCCATTCAGCAAGCTCCTTGTCGTCTGAGACTCCTCTTAGTGAAGTCATCCCAAGATGAGTATGCGCATTTATGAGTCCTGGCATCACAATCTTTTCTGAACAATCCAAGCCCTCTCCTAGATCCTCACCTATTTTCACTATCTTGTTATCTTCTATCAAGATATCCTTGTTCTCAAGCACTTCACGAGACCCGTTCTGGGTCACAATATACCTACAGTTCTTTAGGAGCATAAACTCCGGAGGGACAGCAAACCTATAAAAAGCTTGGCAGGTCAGCTCCCTCATGTTCAGGATTAACCCTTACAAACTCAAGATAGGGGATCAGGCACCTGATTTCTCGCTCCCGTCTACTGACGGGAACACGCACACTCTTTCAGATTTCAACACCAAACTGTTATGTGTGTTCTTCACCTGTAACCACTGCCCATACGCCCTGGCATACGAGGGCAGGGTGATGGAACTGGCTGATGAGTTCGCAGAGGAATGCGCTTTCGTAGGTATCAACTCCAACGACGAGAAAACATACCCTGAGGACAGCTTTGAGAGGATGAAGAAGCGCGAGAACAAAGAAGAGTTCAACTTCACATATCTCAGGGATGAGACCCAAGAAGTCGCGCACGCTTATGGTGCTCGATGCACGCCGCATTTCATAGTCTTCGATTCAGAGAGAAAGCTACGCTACCAGGGAAGGCTCGACAACGACTGGGAGAATCCCCGCGGCGTCACTAAGCACGAGCTACAGGACGCTATAATAGCATTGCTTAAGAATGAAGAACCGTACCACAAAGTGACGCACGCCTTCGGCTGCTCAATCAAGTGGAAAGATAATCGGCAGCCTCACTAATAATCCAGTAGAGTTCTTTTCTTGTTGGTTCCGCCAATATGTTTTTTTACTATCTTGAAATCCTTCTCCATTGTTTCTGCTAGAGCTCTTTTGTAGAGCATGGCAGCTGGATGGTAGAGAGGGATTACCGTGAATGAAAAATCACTGACAGTCATGTGCCTGGGTTTTCCGTGCAGTCCTGTAATTCCTGGAATATTCTTCATTCCATCTACCTTGAACCCTGCAAGAACAAATTTTGTTGAGAAATTGCCCAAGGTGCAGATGACCTTTGGTTTTATTGTCTTTATCTGTTCTACTAAGTAAGGTGTGTGTGCCTTGATTTCATCTTCGTTAGGATCTCGGTTGTTTGGCGGTCTGTACTTCAGGATGTTCGCTATGTAGACGTCGTCTATTGTTAATCCAATCCCGTTGAGGAGTTTATCTAACTCTTTTCCAGCAGCTCCGACGAAGGGAATGCCCTTGAGATCCTCGTTCTTTCCAGGAGCTTCTCCTATGAACAATATTTCTGCTTCAGGATTTCCTTTTCCAAAAACTAGGTTCGTTGCTGACTCTTTCAATGGAAGATCCGCAGCCTTTGTTCTAGCTAGGAGCTCCAAGAGTTTTTCCTTGTTGCTCATGGAGTCTCAATCCTCTTCGCAAGATGGACATCCTTCCCGGTGAGACCGTTCTCAGAGTGGGTAGTAAGCTGGATATGCACTTTCCCCCATGATAAGAAAATATCAGGATGGTGGTCCTCCTCTTCAGCTAGCTCACCCACCTTATTGACGAAATCCAGAGCAGTCTTAAAATCTGGAAATGAGAACTCTTTCTCCATCATGCCTGGCTCGATCTT
>JAAOYH010000023.1 GCA_018221245.1 Candidatus Woesearchaeota archaeon | reverse complement strand
TTGATATCTTTCTTCAATTTGGTGAGCACTTCGGAATCTTCATTCTCGATTCTCACTCCGCTGAGCCGATCACTCTCTAGAAGGCCAAGAATCTCCCTGAGCTTGTCGTAGACCTTTCCGAGAAGAGTGTGCAAGTGATGCATATTTTCAGGTATTCTCTCGTCAAGGTGGACCAGAATGTTATCTAGGCTCTCTAACTTGTCTTCTAAGATGTGTTCCTCTTCGAAAAAATGGCGTTCTGTATGGATGAATTCGGTCAAGTTGGCGACTGCCATATCCGCAATCTCTTCCCATTCGAACTCTTCTTTCATGATATCACTTCTGTAGGATTATTATGTTCCCACGCCCCTTCTTAATCTTCTTTATCTTACCTTCAGATTCCAATTCAGTTAACACCAAGGATGCCTTTGCCTCAGAGAACGGAAGCTCCTTCCGAAGCTCTTTCTGGGTTGCGCGTCCCTTGTGTTTCTTAAGAACTGTCAAAACAGCTGCTCTGAACTCATCATCTTCAGACTTTAAGGTGCGCTTCTTGGTGTAGAAAAAGACTAAGAACATAATCACTAAGACTATGAAGAAGAGGGTCCAGGCAATAAGGTATCCGCTGAGAGAGTCAAGCTCTTCGGGTTGTTTTTCAAGTTCTAGATCTTCTAGGTCTTCGAAGCTGGGCACAAGTATCAGGTCTAGATTGTAAATGCCGTCAGTCTCTATGGTGATTTCCTGTTCATCGAAGAAAAGATCACCATCTATCTCGCTCTCTGCGCGAAGCAAATAAGTTCCAGGGTTCACCTCAAAACTATACTCTCCACCAAGTGCAACAATTTTCTGTTCTGGAGTTGTGCTCACAGTGACTATTGCATCTGAAGGTATCCACTCGATATCATGAACAGTACCGCTGATGGTGGCACCCAGCGCTAGCTGGGGCAATATCAGCAACAATAGCAAAAAACGGCGCATGCGACGACACAGCCGCTGTACTATAAAAATTCACCGGGCATAAAGCTTCTCGCGGTTTCGTAAAGCTTCCCTGAAAAGTTTGTTTATAAACAATAATGGCTATTCATACCTTAATCACGATAAATTAATGGAGGAAACAAAATGGAATTAAAACAACTAATGGCGTTGTTCGTTATTATGCTCATGATGCTTAGCGTAGCACCTGCAGTTATTCTAGCGGAAGACGATGAAGATTTAGATGACTCTCTGGCTCCCACCCCTCGCGGTGATGTAGCAGAGCGCGCTCGTGACAGGCTGGAAGATTACCAGGATAGAGTCGAGCAGGTTCGCGAGAGAGTAGAGCTCCACAAGGAGCGTGTTGAGCAGGCTCGCGAGAACTTCGAGGAGCACCGTGATCTTTTCAGAGATGTCCAGAAGCGCGTTAGGCAGGATTGCAGTGACGCGGACTCTGAGACATGCACCCTTGCTCAGGATAAGTTGAGGGAGCACAGCGGTAATTTCCTTGGTGGAACAATCGAGCGACTTGATGCACACCTTGATAGGGTAGATGCATACGTGCTCGATAAGTTAGAGGACGAGACTCTCCAAGAGGAGTATCTTGACAAGGTAGACGATCTCCGCGCTGAAATTGCTGCGCTCGAGCTCTCTGATGAGCCGACGCGTGAAGAGCTGAAGGATGTTGCCAGTGAACTTAGGGACATCTGGAAAGAGATCAGGGACCTGACGGACGACATATCTAGGGACGCAGTGAAGAGCCGTGTCAACAAGAATGTCCACAAGATGGAGAACTTGGAATCTAGACTCTATGACGTCAAGGACAAGCTTGCAGAGGCTGGCGCAGATATAGAGGTTCTCGAGAGCCTTCTTGAAGAGTACTCAGCATCCCTCGATGCGGCTGCAGAGGCGGATACCGCAGCAGCAGCTCGTGAAGACTTCACCGACGCAACTCATATGCTTCGTGAGATAATGCAAGAGATTCGTGACTTGAGGCTTGCCACTGGCGATAACTCAGGACCGGGTAGTGCATCTGACGACGAGGAAGAAGAGTTGGAAGATGAAGAGCTAGAAGATGAGGCAGAGGATGAATCTGACGAAGAAGAATCTGAGGATGAAGAATCTGAGGATGAAACTGAGGAAGACGAGTCTGAAGATGAAGCTGATGATGAATCAGAGGATGATGAGTCCGAAGACGATTCAGAGGATGACGAGTCTGAAGATGAGGACGAGGAAGAAGACACTGAACTCAACGAGACTGAGGAGGACGTTTAGGAATACCTTTTTAAAAGGTAATTCCTCGTGGAGACACCATGAAAACGTTCACAGTGTTGGCATTGCTGGTCCTTGTACTGACTCTGACGGCGTGCGGCGGCGATAAGCTTGCTGTTCCCGATGAGCCAGCGGAAGTTCCTGTAGAGGATACGGATGTCGTGAGTGACCAAGAACTGCAAGAGCTTGAAGCGGAACTCGAACAGGTCGAGAACCTCGAAGATGAGCTCTCGCTCGACGACCTCAGTGACCTCGAACAAGACCTAGACCTCATCTAGGAATTCTTTTTTTCTTTTTTTTAGTTATCTTCTTATAATGATTCGGAGTCCTGTTTTGAATGGTCTGGGTTTACACTATAGATGAGTGCAATTTTGATTCTGCGCATGCAATGAGAGATGGCATCAGGGAAGCAGATGAGATTCATGTAGAATGGAATAGAGAAAACGAGCACACTCTTGTAGGGTGTGGTATGGCTTTCGGAGATTTCAAACCGATTAGACTGGCCAACAGATCTTTTGTGCCAAAAATCGAAGGGAAAGATTTCAACAATGTGATGCTTACTCTTGATGACATGGCAAGAGGTGGTGAGAGAAGGAACAGGCCAGAGATTGATGAGGACTTGACGTTCTTCCTAATCTGTTCAGTAAGGGAAGCAGACAAGGCTTTGAAAAAATACCTGGATGATTATGTAGATAGGGCTCAGATATTTGGGAACAAGGTACATTATCCGGCAAGACACACGAACCAGGACGACCCGATAGGCTACAATATTTGCTCGCAGAACCTAAACGCAATCCTCAGGTCAAGCGAAATCCACCAGCATTATGCGCCAATAAGCACGGGAAGCAAGTTCGATGTTGGCATGAGTTTTGTTAACTGTAAGAGGCTCTATGTGATCAACAGAGATGACGTGAGAGGGAGAGAATTCTATCCAAGCATAGTAAGGAGTATGGCTTTGTCCTACCCTGAGACGTTATAGACAGGGGACAACCTTAATAAACACCTTCTCGTGACCCTAAATTATGAAGTACGACACAATCATAATAGGCGCAGGTAGCGCAGGCATGTCTGCAGCTATCTATGCGGCGAGGTTCAACCTTTCGGTATTGATGCTTGGACAAGAAGTGGGCGGACTCCTGAACGAGTCCCACTGCGTCGAGAACTATCCAGGCTTCAACAAGATACCTGGTATAGACCTGATGATGAAATTCAAGGAGCATGTAGATTCCCTCAAAATTGAGACGAAGAATGACTGGGTCTCGAAAATCGAGGCATGCGACTCCAGCAATCCTAAGCAAAGATGCTTCAAGGTTACAGCCAAAGATTTTTCAGGCAATGAGATTGAGTATCAAGGACGCACAATAGTCCTTGCCACGGGTGCCAAACATCGCCACCTCGGAGCTCCTGGAGAAGATAATCTGTCAGGCAAGGGTGTTAGCTACTGTGCAACATGCGATGCAGCGTTCTACAAGGATGTTCCGGTCGCGATAGTCGGTGGTGGAGACTCTGCAGCCATTGCAGGCGCTCTTGTTTCGGAGTTCGCGAGCAAAGTGTACGTCATAGTAAGGACAAAGGAGATGCGAGCCGAGCCAATCAATAGGGTGCGTCTCGAGAAGAACCAGAAGGTAGAGATACTCTACGAGACCGAGGCGGCAGAGATGCTTGGCGAAGAAAAGGTATCGGGAGTCAAGCTTTCAAAGCCTTTCGAGGGGAAGGACACTCTAGATGTCAAGGGAGTATTCATAGAGATAGGTCAGCTCCCACAATCAGAACTCGCGGAAGGCCTTGGCGTCAAGCTGAATGACAGAAAAGAGATCATAATCAACGACAAGTCAGAGACTAGCATAGAAGGGGTGTACGCTGCGGGAGATATTGGCAATAGGGAGTACAAACAGGCCCTAACTGGAGCTGCTGAAGGAGCTATTGCTGCATTCGGAGTATACGCTCTTCTCCAAAAAGTCGACGAAGAAAAAGATGTGAATATAGGGTATTGATGGAAACCTCATTCAGCACACAAGATATTTTTGCGGGAAAGCACGACGCGATAATCCTTTTCACGTACGCGGATCGTTCTCCTGTTGAGCAGAAGTTCGACGAGAAATTTCAAAAGGCGGTCGCGGTGGCGAGGGACCGGAATGAGTTCTCAGGTAAGCCAGAGGAGACAGTTCTTCATGTACAGCGAGATTCTCCGCGGTTTGCTGTGATTGTAGGTCTTGGCCCAAAAACAGGTGTGTCGTATGGCAAGATGCGAAAAGCTGCAGGCATGTCTGCAAGAATGTTGCAGGAAAGAGGAGCCAAAACCATAGCCATAGAGATTCCTAGGGAACTTGATGCTGCCACCGCGACCCAGGCTGTAACGGAAGGAGCTATCTTGTCACTTTACAAGTTCACCAAGTATAAGACCCTGAAACTTGAAGACATAAAGAGAACAAAGACGTTAACGATAGTATCTGATAGGACGGGGGTGGCGGCCAAGAACGGGACAGATATAGGGCGCTCAATAGCCGAGTCAGTCAATATGGCTCGTGACTTGCAGAACACTATGCCTGGAGAGATGACTCCTGCAGCGATGGCGGACGCTGCCTCAAAGGTTGCCAAGCAGGAGAAGTTCAAGATCAAGATTCTAGATAAGAAGGGTTTGGAGAAAGCGGATTTCGGAGGCATTCTAGCAGTTGGAGGTGGTGCCGTCAACGATCCACGTTTAGTGACTATGGAATATGCTCCAAAAGGAGCGAAAAGAACTGTCGCAGTGGTAGGTAAAGGCGTCACTTTCGACACTGGTGGACTCAGTATCAAGCCAAGTTCTTCGATGCTGGGCATGAAGTTTGATATGTCGGGTGCGTCAGCAGTTTTGGGAATAATGCGTTCAGTATCTAGGCTGAAGCTTCCAATAAGAGTGATAGGAATCATGGGCCTAGCGGAGAATGCAATCTCGGGAGACGCGTATAGGCCTGATGATGTTGTGAAAACCAAGTCAGGGAAGACCATAGAGGTCCAGAACACGGACGCTGAAGGAAGGATAGTGTTGGCAGACTCATTGTATCATGCTACGACTTTCAAACCGGACTTGATTATAGATTTAGCTACACTCACAGGTGCTGCGTTAGTAGCACTGGGGGATGTCGCTGCAGCTGTGCTAGGAACAGACCAAAAGTCCATTGACAAGCTCCTTAAAGCAGGATATTCATCAGGAGAGCGTATCTGGCAGCTCCCATTGTGGTCGGAGTACGAGAAAGACATAGATTCTAGCGTCGCGGACATGAAAAACATGGGCGTCCCTAAACTGGCAGGCACTATTGCAGGTGCAGTCTTGTTGAAACAGTTCGTTGGAGATACTCCTTGGGTTCACCTAGATATTGCTGGCGTGGCGTGGGCAGATCCTAGAAGCGTCTATTTCACTAGGAAAGGTGATGGTGGCACAGGATTTGGAGTTAGATTAGTGACTGAATTCTTGCGCTCATAGGTTGTATAGTGCCTCTGTTAGAGACATCCTTTCATCTATCTCTTCTGTGGTTAACCTATTTTTGGGCAAGTGCGTTAATATTTCTCTAATGAAATCCGGATCGAAATTATCCATATAGATGTGGATACAACTATCATCATTCTCAAAGTAAGCATCTGTCTCGAAATCGAGTATTCTTCCCTTCTTGTTGTCTATAATCATAGATTCGAGGATATCTGGCTGATTGACAGCTAAAGTGACATCAAGATCTTCAATAAGATCAACGAAGCGATGATTTATTGTCGGAAGAATATTATCAATCTTGTCTACGAGTAGATTTCTGGGGTTTTTCTCGATCATTTTTGAATACATGTCTTGGTCATACCAGAATGATTCTTCGAACAGGATGTACGGGACGGATATGGAGTGCATCGCCCCGCTATCTGGCTGGGTGGTGTTGAAGAAACGCCAAAAAACATTATTGAATTGCATGTCTGTATTGAAGTATAGTATCAGTTGAGAGTCGTCACCATTATAGTCACCCATGACTGCATTCCTGGCAAATTTACTTTTCTGGGCGTGTTTCTTGAAAGCTGGCACGTGCTTATACTTGAGGGCTCCTATTTCGGATTCAACCGAGGGGACCTCAAAATTAATGTGGGCAACAGATGGCTGGAGGTGGATTTCAGTATCTGGATGAAGAGATATGTCTGTGCTGTAGTGAGGGGGTTGAGTTTTTTTCCCAAACTTTTTTACGCCCTCATGAAAAGATAAGGGCTCTTTGAGGTCTCCCATACTGCTGGGAATCTTGCTGGTTATTTATCCTCTTCGATATATTTAAAAGCCCCCATGAGGCCCTGTCACCGGACTCGTAGCTCAGCTTGGATAGAGCGACAGGCTTCTAACCTGTAGGTCGGGGGTTCGAATCCCCTCGGGTCCGTATGGCAAGAGTCCTTGTTGGCATACCAACGTATAGGAAAGAGAGATATGCGCTTGTGCCTCTCTTGCAGGGACTGCAGAAGCAAAGTTTCAAGGCGTTCGACATCCTTGTAGTGGATAACTCTGAAGATAAGGAGTATGTAAAGCTCCTGGAGAGGGCACTCTCATCCTCTTTTCCGAAGAAACGCACTACGATCCTTCATATAGTCCCGGATGAGCGTTATTCCAACATTTTGAGAAGCAGAGAGGCGATAAGGGACTACTTTCTTGAGCACAAAGAGTATACTGAACTATTCTTCCTAGACTCTGACGTGATAATTCCTACAAACGCGATCGCGAAGCTTCTTGCTGTGAAACAAGAGGTTGTGACGGGTGTTTACTTGAACACTATGCAGTTAGGAGAGAATTTGGAGCTCAGACCGTGCATATACAGGGATATCGATGGCAAAACAGCATCTCCTTACAGGATTAGAGATGTCTTGAAGCATAAGACTCTTCCAGTAGGCGCAGCAGGGCTAGGATGCACTCTAGTGACTAGAAATATTGTGGAAAAGGTCAAGTTTAGGAGGGTCAAGGGCACCGAAGACGTTCCGTTCTATCGCGATGCAATAAAGCATGGTGCGATGCCTACAGCTGTGTGTGCTGTGAAATGCTTACACTTACACTTCCCTTGGGGAGATCCAAGAAACAAGCCTTTCAATATGGCGGGGTATAAGCTTGGAGCGTAAGTGGTTCAAGGCTAGACGTTTTGGGTGGGGCTGGACGCCTATTACTGTGGAGGGTTGGATTGTTACATTAGGGTTTATTGCTGCCATGATATATCTCTCGACCCGTGTAGATAAATCTAATCCTGTAGAATTTTTGGCGAGTTTTATCCTATTGATAGCTCTATTGATTGTTATTTGTTATAAGACGGGTGAGAAGCCCCATTGGAGCTGGGGAAAATAGCTTTATAAACGCAATCAGGTTCCTCTCGTCATGAAGCCCATGTATTCTATAAGTCTGGAACTTAGTTTGAAAAATAGACATAGGGCACTTGATATGTACAGGCATATTATGATAGAGTCTCCTGAATTCATTGCAGATATGAACTATGTTAATGGTCATTTTGTTATTGATGTTTTTATGCAGAAGGAGGTAGTAGCAAATCTGGAAGCACATATTGGTGGAGACATCTTGCAAGGATACGAAACCGATATAAACGATGTGAAGTTTTCACGGGAATACGCGCCCGTAGCCAAGCGGTAAGGCAGCCGCCTGCAGAGCGGCCATTCCCCGGTTCGAATCCGGGCGGGCGCTTCGAATCACATTTATATATGTAGAATCGAAATTCTTATTATGAACATTAAGAGGTGGTTCGGTCTAAGTAAAGAGGAGGCAGATATCCTAGAAAAGATGTTCAAAGAAGAGATTTCTGCTCTGAAAAAACTTGATGCGTCTGCAAGATCTAAGAAGGAGTTGGTTTTTCCTATTGAATCTGTTACAGGTATGTCTTCAGAGGCCAGAAAAGCGATAAACGATACTATTCGATTACTAAACCAGGAGATTCTTACAGAACAGGATACTTTTAGGCTTGTTGAGGTAATGAAGAACAGGGAGCAAGGAGATAATTTGACAGATAAAATACTGAGGTATATTCGTCGAGAACTTGAGGAGGACGAGCTTTGGAAAAACCTAAGAGATGTTCTTAATGAGCAGCAATCAATTGTGAGTCAAAATCTTTCACAAGATGGACTTTCTAGATTGAAAGAGAGTATAGGCAAAGAGTTGCACATTTTATCTACTGTCGAGACTATTACTAAACAGGAGCATTCAGAACTGCACGCGCATTTCACCAATACAGTGCCTGTACCACATCTGTTTGGTATTCTTTGTGACCTCGCTGTGAAACGACCTGAATATCTGGAAAAAAGAATAAAAAAAGTCGAAGCTGATATGTATCCTAGAGATGCTAAAGCTCTCAGATTGATAGTTAAAAGAATCCAGGATGGTGATTCAAAGGTAAAACTTCAGAAAGAATTGGAAGAATTAATAGAAGTCAAGTACGAACACAGGGAGTTCGCAGGGTTCATGAAGAAAGATGCAATATTAAGACCTCTATGGAGTGTAATGACCAAACAGGAAGGAACAACAGAAGCCCTTTACCAAATGGGGATTGAATCGTATAATCACGGAATCACATACATAGAGGCAAGGTATACAACAAATGTAGAAGGTCTGAGATCATTTAATGCAGCACAAGAGAAGTTGGACTCGGAAAACATTCCTGTAAAGCTTAAGTATATCATAATATTGTACATGTACAACTGTGATATCGACGGGTTCATGACAGAAGTGGTTCGTATGAAGCATGAAGAACCTGACTTATTCAGGAAATTTGTGGTGGGTATAGATTACATAGGGATACATGAGTCCGCGGATGATGAATACACTGCTGAAGCCGATCTAAGGCGAATATCAAAGCTTGGTTTGAATATAACTACCCACGTTGGCGAGTACTTTGAGGGGGATATACAGAGAGCTGCAGGTCTTGACAAGTACAAGAGTATAGAGAGGGTTCTGAGAAACGTTGAGATATGCGTGGATGCGCACAGGTACGGGGTCAAAAGGTTGGGGCACGCAAGTATCCTTGGCGTGAATCTGAAGAGTTATTTTTCTGGAGAAGAGATGGACGAGTGGGATGTTCAGAAGCTAGTGGATTGGCAGAAAAGGATAGCGAAGAAAGTGAAAGACTTTGGAATAGTGATTGAATCAAACCCCACATCTAACATGAGGATACTCACTCTAGAAACTATGAAACGCCATCCTGCAGATTCTATGATTCATGAGCACGGGCTCAAAGTCACTGTTAACACTGATGATAAGGCCCAGTTCAGGACGACGTTACAGAAAGAATTGTATAGATTAGCATCTGCTTTAAACCTAAAGAATTCTGAGCTCCAGAAGATTATTGATGAAGGGAAACGAGCGAGATTGGCTAATCTCTAGATACTTTTTTCGTACTCAGGAAAGTAATGCTGTATCACGGGCAGGTTAAATCTGGATAGGATAGAGGTATTCGGTTCTCTTTCCAGCAGAAAATCGAAGCTTTTCTTGACCAATTCTTCAGGAGTTATTCTGCCACTGGTCAGTTTCTCATAATAATCTGTTCTCACTGTTACGATATGTGTCGTTTCTACGTTTCCGCGGACAATTACTGTAAACTCCCAACCATCTCCTGTA
Organism: Candidatus Woesearchaeota archaeon; assembly: GCA_018221245.1. Taxonomy (GTDB): domain Archaea; phylum Nanobdellota; class Nanobdellia; order Woesearchaeales; family UBA525; genus UBA525. The sequence goes on along the minus strand of JAAOYH010000023.1, from coordinate 406 downwards.
GTTTCTCCCGAAATCTGTATCTCCACCATACTGAATTTTGGAAAACCTATTTTAAAACAGTTTGGGCGGATTGTAACAGGGTGATAACATGAGCGGGTTGCACACGTATGCGGTTATGAAATCAATATCAGACAGCGGGGTATCTTCCGACACGGAACTGATGGAGATATGTGAGTATCTCACAGAGGATCCGGAGGCTTGTGCTAGGATTATAGCACAGCTTGAGCCGAAACTGTCTTAAGTCTAGGACTCACTCCTTTTTTTCTATGACATTACTTACTTTGGACGAGATGGCTGCAGCGAGGAGGGACCTCGACGACTGGAAGATCGAGCCAGGCATGATGGAGAAAGAGTTCTCATTTCCAGATTTTAAGACTGCTCTGGATTTCGTCAATAAGGTGGGTGA
>JAAOYH010000022.1 GCA_018221245.1 Candidatus Woesearchaeota archaeon | reverse complement strand
TCCATAGCCAGTGCCAGAATCTCTTGATCTCTTTCAGCAGGTCATCCATCTTTGTCGAGGCCATCCTAGTCGCTTATAAAGGTTATGGAGAAAGACTGATTAATGCGCACAAACATATGAGATTGTGGAGTTCGCAGAAAGAATATCTGTCGTTGTCAAGCCGAACGCAAGGAAAAACGCCATCCTGAAAGAAGGAGACCCTCTCCACATAGCCATTGCTGCCCCTCCCGAGAATGGGAAGGCAAACAAGGAGCTTGAGCGTTTCCTCTCAAAACTATCAGGAAAAAAAGCAGTGGTCAAATCGGGTTTCACGTCTAAGAGAAAGACTGTTCTTCTAAGCTAAATGAGGCGATAGCTTCTTTTCTATATCTTTATGAAAGAGCTCTTTGGAATCCACGTCGTTCATGAGCATCAAATCCACCATATCTAGCACGGTGTGAAGCTGCTGAGAATAGACATCTTCTGTTCGTTCTCTCGCCTCTAACTCCATAAAATCTTCAAAGCTCTTGGCATCAGCAGATCTTCCAGTGGACTTCTCCCTTGCTATGACCCTATCGAAGCGTTTCTTAGGGTCAGCATCCACCCCTACAAGCAGGGCATTGGCCTGCTGTCTGAGCAAGCTGGCCTCATGAGGATTGCGTATACTCTCTATTACACAGTCTCCTTGGACACGTTGTAGTGCAAGCTTCATAAGCACTTCCGGACCATGCTCCTTCCTGAGCTCGTTTCCCAGCTTTTGCATAGAACGCCTATCATGATCCAACCCCTTCTTGTCAGCCTCTTCCCTGATTAGATCTGAGAGGCTGAGGATCTGGAAGCCCATATCCCTCAAGTAGTCTGTGACTGTACCCTTGCCCGCCCCTATCGTTCCGACAATTCCAACAAGCATGAACTAACCTCCTAATGGCATACGCCGTCTACTCCTCAGAGTTGTCCTCATCGAAGAAATTAGTGAGTTTTCGGCTTTTAATCTTGGCTCTGTAGCTAATCACTGTCATCAATCCATACCCCGTTTTGCAGGTTTATAAAGAAGGTCGTGCTCCAATATTACCCAAATGGACATAACTATCAGGACCTATTGCTCTGAGGTGCGGAAAAGAAATCATTCCTTGGCTCTCAGGTCGAGAATGTTCTTCAAATCCTCATGCGTAATCTTTCCAGAATCTGCCTGAATCTTCAAGTTCAGCATGTTTAGAGATGCTAGAACAAGCGTGATATTCCATATGGGACCCTCCGCCTGCTGAAGAATACATATCTCCTGAGAGGCCTGCTGCCCAGAGTATTTTTCCTTGAGGTGCTTTTCAGCTATCTCTCTCGCCTCTGTAAGCCCTATCTTCAGTATTTTCATGTCAAGCGCCCTTAAAATGCCAGACTCTTTCAGGACCTCCTCAGGGGGCTTAGATTCTATTGGATCCGTAGTAAAAACCGTTATCTTGTCAGTCTCCTTACCATAATAGCCCAGCTCCACCTCTCCTGTGTCCTGTTTTACATGAGAGAACGCGTGCACCAGGTAGTGGTCTGGATTTGCCTTGTTGAACTTCTTGAATGGTTCGCTCTTCTCTACAGTCTCTACAAGCTCATGGATATCAGTCACCTTCCACCTCTATTATCTCTCCGTCGGGACCAGGATTAATGACAGGCACACCCAATATCTCATCTCGCTCGTGAAAACACTCATGAATATGGCCGCACAGGACGAGCATCGGTAGCCTGGCCTCGATAATCTCCAGGAGGCTCTGGTTCCCCACATGCCATCCGGGCTCTATCTCATCCACGGCAGTACCGTATGGAGGCGTATGACTCAGTATGATTGTAGTGCCGTCTATCAGGTGACCTTGTTGCTCCGCGAGCTGTTCTAGCAGTGGCTCTCTCTGCCTGAAACCATGACCTCCGAAGCCGAAGAACTTTATCCCCTTTACCTCTTTGACTTGGCCATGTACAAAGTGCAGGTTGTTACACCCCTCAACTATCTGAGCAACCTCCTCTTCATCCTCATGGTTGCCATGGATAAGAACAGTCGGCAGGTTAAGGGCATCCATCTCAGTGAGGAAGTCTGCCATCCCTTGGCCAAATATGGTAAAGTCAC